>CAYZNI010000018.1:0-17465 GCA_964479755.1 Candidatus Woesearchaeota archaeon | reverse complement strand
AAGATTGAGAATGACAATAAGGCATAAAGAGAGGCACATATAGGCGTGCAGAAAGTGGCGGACAAGCTCAAAGAAAAGAAATACAAAGTAACTGCAACTGAAAGCAGAATTATTATCAGCGTTTCTGAATTGAATTTCAAGGAAATCTACAAATTAAAAGAAAAAATAAAGGAAATGGTTGTTTCTGGAGTCAAAGGAGTTCCTCAAGTAGTAGTTTCAAAGGAAGGCAAGGATTTTGTGATTTATGCAACCGGCTCGAACCTGAAGGAAGTTTTTGAAATCAAGGGGGTAAATAAGAACAAGGTAACTTCTAATGATATTCATGATGTAAACAGTGTATTGGGAATTGAGGCGGCGCGTCAGACTATAATCAATGAAATCAAGAATGTGCTGCAGAATCAAGGGCTTGACATTAATGAAAGACACTTGCAAATGGTTGGAGATGCGATGACTTACAGCGGTGCTGTAAAGGGAGTCACCAGAATGGGAATCATCACAGATAAAGCTTCTGTGCTTGCCAGGGCGACATTTGAAACCCCAGACAAAGAGTTTGTTAATGCTACATTGAAAGGCGCGAAAGATGAGTTGAACTCGGTAATTGAAAATATTTTGTTGAACCAGCCTATTCCGGTTGGAACCGGCCTCCCTGGCCTGTTGGTAGAAATCACGGGTGCTTTGGCAAAGGAACAGAAGAGTGAAAAGAAAAAGAAAGAGTAAGTGTGTATAAAATTTATCACAGAAATATTTAAATAATAAACCTTAAACTTAATTTTATGTCTATAAATAAACATATATCACAGAAATTTTGTATTCAATGCAAAGGAAGAGATAGAAATAGTAACGAAGTTCTAGAAAATCCCATTGAAGTTATAGTCGAAATTAGTCAGTCTCCGGGAAGCAATTTGATAGCGAGCAATGTTCAATGCGAGTACAATACGGGAGCACATGGCGGTAGATGCAGTGCATCGCAAAGAAAAAGAGACAATCCTAAAATGTCAGATGTTTCTTGCCCATACAGCTTCGATGTACCTTACGCCTTTGACAGAAAGTAGATTAGTAAACATTATTAATTCAGTTTTCTACCTAGACTTATGAAAATAATTTCTGAGAAAAATCTTGAAAAGGCAAAGAATATTATTAGAAATTTAAATGAGAAACCTGTTGTTGTCTTGGCTCAGAATCTTGAGTATAACCGCAAGATGCTGGAGTGGGGAAAGTTTGATGTTCTTCTTGATTTAGAATTTAGCTCTGATATTGGCAAAGACAAATTAAAACAGGTAAACTCAGGATTTAATCATGTTTTAGCGAAAATTGCGGCTAAAAATAGAATTGCAATCGGAATTAGCCTTGACAGTGTAAGGGATTTGGAAAATAAGAAGAAAGCAATTGTATTGGAAAAATTAATTCAGAATATCAAATTTTGCAGGAAAGCTGGAACTAAGATTATATTATTTAATTATAAGGATGATAAAGATGCTATTGCGTTTTTATTAAGTTTGGGTTCTGACACGAAGCAGGCGAAGGAAAGTTTAAATAAAACATTTCATTGGTTTTAAAAATGCATAAAAATTATTGTTAAATGCACTTTCTGACAAGTATGGGTGTATATGTTAAAAGAGAGTTAGGCACAATAAATATCCAAATTCCATTACAAAGTTATAATAACAAAAAGTTGGATTTGAAAAATAAAAATAAAAGAGCTATAATATGCTTGAATGTGCAGTTAAACTTTTAGAGAATATACTTTATTCTCTTCATAAAAAATTGAATATAGCTGTTCATATTTAATTAGGTTAAATCAATGAATAATAAGTAAAAGATTTTTAACTAACTAATATAAGATACTTTTCGTCTCTTTATTCATATCATATTCTAAACAAAATCAAGCAATTAAATTACTAAATTGTTTCAATAATACTTTACTATTCGATAAATTAGCTAAAATTAAAAATAGCAAGGTAAAGTTAACAACCCTTTGTCGTCTAAACGGAGAATTTAAATAAAGAGATAGCTTAAATTGACAATAAATAAAATCATTAAAGTAAAGAAGTGAAAAATGGGAAAGGGCGACTATAAAATAAACTTGTACGCGGGGGCAGACTACGGATTTGATTCCAAATACGGAAAAGAGTTTTCAGTTAATTCAGGGTATAAAATTAATGCCGGGAGTTTTGGAATTACGACTGATCCTAGGTCTGCAAATCAACTCCAGGCAGTTTCTAACAAGTTGAATACTGGTGCTAAGATTGTTGAAATCACTGGAATTCAGATGGGGCTTGTTGACATGATTCCAAAGCAACATTACAAGGAACTTGAGAGACTGAAGAAACTTGTCGGAGCGCAACTGACTTTTCACGGGCCTCTTGTAGAGCCTTCAGGAGCCACACAACAAGGTTATGACCCAATACAACGAAAAAACGCAGAGAATCAGATGTGGAGTGCCTTGGAACGAGCGCAAGGAATTGATCCCAAAGGGAATATTGTTGTGACTTTTCATTCGAGCAATGGGCTGCCAATGCCTGAGACATGGACAAAGGAAAAAAACAAGGAGGGAAAAGATGAATTAAAAATGAGCAATATGTTTGTCGTCAATCCTGAAGATGGGAGACTTGGAATGCTACCTAAAACGGCTCCAGAGGCATTTGATAGTGACAAGAAAGAGCTTAGCGAAAAGGAAAGATTAAAGGAGCTAAACAAAGACAACTGGACTACTGAACTAAGCAATATTAATCTTGCTGTTGACAGGGCGAGAACTGTTTTTTCAAGAATTGGCGAAGAGAGAAAACAACTTGAAAAACTTGACATTGAAGGCTTATACAAAATTCAAGACACAGAAGAAGGGCAGAGAATGCTGAAATCTCTAGACCCAGAATCTCAGAGAATTGCCAGGAACATTATTGGAAACATTAATTTCAGCGAAGTGCAAGTGGAAGATTCTTTAAGAGCATTCAAGAAAATATTTAACGAGGCAGCTGAGTACAGCAAAAGGGTCAAAGATGAAAAAGAAAAGGAGGAAATTGTCAGAAAATTAAATGATGTTAAAGAGAAGGTTGCACCAATAGTAAAGGATTACGTCAAGGATTCTAAGGACCCGAAAAAAATTGAACAAATTACAGAGGCTATAACAGATGGACTTGCCCTTATGAAAGATGTGACACCGCAAAAATATATCCCTCTTAGAGAGTTTGCAATTGAGCAGGCTGCGGAGAGTTTTTCTGAAGTTGCAAAAAAATCGTATGAGAAGTTCAAGAACAATTCGCCTATAATAAGCATTGAAAATCCTCCAGTCGGCATGGGATTGTCTCGCGCAAAGGACCTTAGAGAGTTAATCGAAGCCTCCAGAAAAAGATTTGTTGAAAAAATGACTGAAAAAGGAATGTCTGAAGGAGAAGCAGAAAGGCAGGCTGAAAAAATTATCGGAGCTACTTGGGATGTTGGGCATATTAACATGGTGAGAGGATTTGGTTTTAATGAAAAAGATGTAGTGAAAGAATCTGAGATTATTGCTCCGATGGTTAAGCATGTTCACTTGTCAGATAACTTCGGGCTTGAACATACTGAATTACCTATGGGGATGGGAAATGTTCCCACTAAGGAAATAATGGAGTTGAGCAAGAAGTTCAGGGATGCCAAAAAAATTGTTGAGACAAGCGGCTGGTTCGGGCCACAGGGATTTGGGAACAAGACTCCATTGACTGAAACTTTCAGGGCGTTCAACTCGCCGATTTATGGAATGGAAATGGGGCCTAGCTGGCAGGGCGGAGCAAATAATTATGGAAGTTACTTTTCAGGGTTTGGAAGATATCTGCCGGAACAGCATTTCTCAATTTACGGGGCAGGGTTTTCAAACCTGCCTCCTGAACTCGGCGGGCAAATGGCAGGAAGATCTAGAGCTAGCGGCGCGCCAGTGGATTGAAATTTGTATAAGATTCTTTTACAAAGAAATTCTAATAACTACAAAATTAAGGAGATTTTTCTTGTTTTCCAGCGTTATAAATAATTTGTGCACCTAAATCATACTCTGCAGTTTTTTCGCTCTTAATTAACTTAGTCAATGTGTTCCTGACTACTTCATTGTACTTGTCTGCTGGAATTTCTTCAGTCAGCTTCTTGTATTCTGCTTTTAATCCTGTTTCGACATATTCAAGTATCTTGGTATTGTCATATTTTCCTTCTCTAAGAGCAAGAGATTCTAACTGTGCGCCTATCTTGGCGTTTCTTTTACTTAACCCCATGTCAAGTAATCTTTTTTCTGCCGCCTCTTGAATTCCTTTTGATGCAAGAGCATAAACTCTTTCCTTGAGTTCGGCAGGGGTATTATCGTCCCCTAACTTTTTATATTGCCTAACTAAATTAGAAAGACCGGAATAAGCCTGATATTTTCCAAGGATTTTTCTATCGTCTTCAGACGCCAAATTTAATATTGCATTTGCAATTTCTTCGTTTCCGAGAGAATTTTCCAAGTTTTCAGATAGTTTTTTTGAGTCAATTAATTTTAAAATCTCTTCCGGGTTAGTTTTGATTGATTGCGCGGCAAGATTTCTAATATTTCTTGCTCCTTGTCCTACATAATTATCGATGTCTTGTTCATTTAAATTTTCAGGATTGACATTGGGATAGTATTTTCTAACTGTTTCCTCTGCAAAATTCCTTCTTGCTGAATCGTACTTGTCAGAAACGTCATTTGCAGGATGATCCTTTCTTTGTTCGTTTATGCCTATGGTCTCTAAGCTCTTGTTAAAACTAAGAAAATCATCCAAACTTTTTTTTGCTTTGTTATCATCTTTTGCCATAGTTTTCATAGAAACATGAGGTATTTAAATCTTTCTATTGTTAGAACTGTATAGGAGTTACAAAATTAAGATTATCTTGCCGAATCCGCCTGCTTCTCTGCCTCGTTTTTCTTGGAATATGCGTAGCTTTCCATGTTTCCATCAGCTGCCTTAATAATTTCTTCTGCAAGCGACTCAGACATTTTTTTCTTTTTTCCAAAACAGCGTTGATAAGCGCCCTGGACCATCCATCTTAGTGCCAAGTCAATTCTTCTAAGAGGAGAAGTATCTACTGACTGTGGATATCGCGCGCCCCCATATTCTATGACAGTGATTTCGTCCCTTGGTGAGCCGTTTGTAATTGCGTCAACCAAAACCTGAATGGGATTCTTTCCCGTTTTCTCTTGGATTATTTCAAGAGCTTTAAGCACAGTCATCATATTTGTCGTATATTTTCCTGAGCTCCAAGACGTAATAATCTTGTGTTTCCTTCCGACGTGACCTGGAACTGCGAGCCTATTCGCTAAACGCTCTAAAATGTTGACTTTTGCCTTTCCGAATTTTCCGACGTTTCTGCCGTAGGATTTTAGAAGCAATTTTGGCTGCAAGTTTAAGTAAGGGACTAAAGCCTGGTCTTTAATAGTGATTTGTGAGACGTCGTAGAGATCAAAGAGTTTAATTGATTGAGTTTGTTGTTCTTTCATGTTATAAGACTGCCTCCAAATTTCTTAGTGGTAGCTGTCTTTGAACCCCATTCATATCATCAACAATAGCTCTTGCCCTTGCAAGCTCTTCTTGTAATATCTCCTCATTTTGAGATGCAATATTAATTTCTATACAATAATTATTCACTCCAGAACTATAGTCCATTCTTAGAATATAATCTCTTCCTGACCTTGAAAGATAAAATTCTTCCCCAAACATTCCTGGAAGATCACTTCTGTAGTTTACTTCAGTTTTATTAATTAAACGTTCGGCAATCTCTTCAAACCCTGTTGAGCAATCAACATCAATTTTGAATGAATCTTTATGCCAAGTCATTTTATCTTCTACCCTTCTCTATCTTGCCTTCAACTAATCTTTGTAAAGGTTGGTCGTTTACTTTAATTACTTGGAATCTGATACCTCTAATGTCGCCTTTAGAACGGCCCTGTTTGCCGCCGATACGCTCGATAACGACCTCGTCGTGTTCATCAATGAACTTCTGAGCAAGATTTCCCGGGATGAATGCTCCGACGGAAATCCCATTCTTTACAAGTTGAACTTTGCAGCATTTTCTCATAGCTGAATTTGGCTGGGCAGCTTCTTTTTGAAATTTTCCTACAACAATTCCTTTTGCTTGTGAGGCCCTTCCCAAAGGATCAGCCTTGATTCTAAGCTTTTTCATTCTAACAACATAGTTCCTGTCACTCCATCTAAACTTTTTTCTTTTCTTCGATAATTTTCTTGCTGACATTAATCCCATTTTTATATTTGATAAACTGGCTTTAAAAAGATTACTACTTAATCTTTAATTCTTGTTTCTTACAAAACCTCGAAAAAAAGTGTTTTTATTAGAACATGGAACTTATTTTTTGAATTACAGCGCCAAATAAATATCCAATTCCGACTTCAATCCCGGCTGTAGTCGCTCCAACAAAAATACCTCTAATTGATTTTTTTGGTTTAGAAAGTTTTCTTTCCTCTTGTTCAATAATTTTTACGAGGTTTTTGTTATTACTTTCCCTTACTCTTTCTAAATAGCCAGTGGTATTGTTTAGCTCTTGCTTAACTTGATAAGCTGATCCAGCAATTATTGGAGCTAGTATTGGCCAACTTCCAATTTGATTTCCGGCAAGGTCATTATATCCTTTGTAAAAACCGAACGAGAGATTTCCAAGCCGAATGATTATTGAGCGCCCATAATTTTGCACGTCTGAAGTTTCTGTTCTCATTTAAACAATCTTCAACTCTAGATTGAAATTATCGCTTACAATTTTTTTCATTTCTTCCAAACGACGCTTGTCTCGCCCGATTAAAGAAGCTTTGTTCTGCATGTTGCCTGCTGTTATTACAATTGAGCTTTCAATGATTTGAATATCTTTCGGCTGGATTGGGGAGACGATGTCTTCAATAAAGCGCTTCGCGTCTTCCAGGCCTTCTGCTTCCTTTATTATTTTAACTCTAAGACCTAGAGAATCCTGAATTTTGTGAATGTTAACCGCGGCTGGGCCAATTGCCTGAGAAACTTGATGCTTGTTGACAGCGAAGAAAACTGCATTGTTATAAACAAAACAATGTCTCGTTTTAACTCTGGAAACTTTGTCCAAGAGGTTAATGTACCTCATCGCTTTCATATCAATAACAGCAGCCATGTTAGAATAATTATCCACTTATATCGAGGTATTTAAAGTTTTCTTTTTCGTTAAGAGAAATTTGAGATATTTGTTCTGTTAACGTAAAGATCTAAATGAGATAGATAATATAACTGACTAAACAGGTATTTTTATAAGCATAGAAAGTTTCAGACCCGAAATAGATGAAAATCACAGATATACTTTTGGATTAATTGTTGAGGACGGGGAAATAGTTTGTTCATTAAAAACCTATCCAGATTTACAATCCTTAAGAATAGAGTATGAAAATAGGTATAATTTTGCAAAATCTAGAGAATTGATCAGGCCCGCGCCAATTTAATCTCTCGAACAGACTGGTGGGATATACAGAAAAATGGAAAATACACAATATTACTAGATTTAGTTGCTGATTTGGGTGGAAGATTCAATTAATTTTTGCACAGCCAAACTTTTAAAAACCCTCTTTATTACTTGTGTTTGCTGACGTAAAATGGCAGAGAAAGAATCGAGCTTACAAAAAATTAATAGACTGACAAGCAAACGGGAAAATATAAGAAATGTAGCGACCAGCGCGCATATTCACCATGGGAAAACTGCTTTTACCGATAACTTACTTGCTGCTGCCGGCATGATGGCTGCAAAAAGCGCCGGAGATTTGGATGCCGGAATGGCTACATGGCAACACGCTGACGAGCAAGAAAGACTTATGACTGTTGATGCGGCAAACGTTTCTATGGCCCATAGCTATCTTGGCGATGAATATCTAATTAACTTAATTGACACGCCTGGACACGTTGACTTTGGAGGAAATGTCACAAGGGCAATGAGAGCAATTGATGGAACTTTCGTACTTGTTTGCGCTGTTGAAGGAATAATGCCGCAGACTGAAACTGTATTGAAGCAAGCTTTGCGTGAGAGGGTAAAGCCTGTGCTTTTTATTAATAAAGTTGACAGAATGATCAAAGAGCTTAAGTTGACACCCGAAGGAATGCAAAAAAGATTTATGGAAATTATTTCTGAATTTAATAATCTTTTAATGCAGATAGCGGAAGATGAATATAAAGAAAAATGGAAAGTCAATGTTACAGACGGAAGCGTTGCTTTCGGAAGCGCGAGAGAAAATTGGGCGCTTTCATTGCCGTTTATGCAGAAAAAGAAAGTATCGTTCAAAGATATAATTGATGTTTACTCAAAAGAAGAGGCAGAGAGAAAGGAATGGTTCTGGAAAAATGCTCCTCTTTTTGAAGTTGTTCTTGATATGGCAGTAAAACATTTGCCGAGCCCGATTGAAGCACAGAAGTATAGAATTCCGAAAATATGGAAAGGAGAAATTGAAACGAAATTTGGGCAGGGACTTTTAAATACTGACAAAGAGGCGGAAATTGCATTTGTCGTGACGAATATTGTTATCGACCCTAGATCGGGAAAAGAGATTGCTGCAGGGAGATTATATTCTGGGACGATTGTCAACGGAATGGAAGTTTATGCCAATCAAGTTGGAAAGAAATACAGAATTCAGCAGGTACTTGTTTACAATGGAATAAAACCTGAACAACTTGAAAAAGTTCCAGCCGGAAATGTTTTGGCAATTGTCGGCCCAAATATAGAAGTTGGAGAAACTATCACATTTGAGCCGCAGACACCATTTGAAGAAATCAAGCATATATTCCAACCAGTTATTACAAAGTCTATTGAAGTCCAAAAGTCTGCGGACTTGCCGAAGCTAATTGAGGTTTTAAGAAGAGTTGGAAAAGAAGACCCCAGCATTAAAATCGAGATTAATGAGGAAACTGGAGAAAATTTGATTTCTGGAATGGGCGAGTTACACCTGGAAATTATTGAAGGCAGAATTAAAAATGAAAAGAACTTGGAAGTAAAGACAGGTCCTCCTATTGTTGTTTACAGAGAAACGATTGCAAAACAAAGCCCTGTAGTTGAAGTAAGAACTCCAAATGGGCATAACATATTGTTCATGAGCATGGAGCCTTTGGAAGAAGAAGTTTACAAGTCAATCGAAAAAGGAGATATTCCTGAAGGAAAGCTAAGAAAGAAAGCTGAAGAAGTTTGGAAGAAATTGCAGGACTTAGGGATAAGCAATGAAGAGGCCAGACAGTACAAAGAGATTTACAAAGGAAATGTTTTTGAAGATAGAACTAGAGGACTGGTTTTGCTTGGGGAAGTTATAGAATCTATCCTTGATGGGTGGAGATTAATTGTTGATGCTGGACCAATGGCTAAAGAGCCCTTAATGAAAACTAAAATGATACTGCATGACGCGAAACTTCATGTTGACCATATGCACAGAGGGCCGGCGCAGATTTATCCTGCTGTCAGAGCAGCAGCTTTTGAATCAATGCAAAAAGGCGGGGCGACAATGCTTGAACCGATACAGACGCACTTGATTGAAGTTCCTGTTGATTTTATGGGAAGCGTAACTCAATTAGTAGGAAGCAAAAGAGGGATTTTGATTGATGTTGAACACAAAGGAAATGATGTTATGATTAAAGGCAAAATCCCTGTAGCGGAAATGATAGGATGGAGCAACGACTTGAGAAGCGCTACTGAAGGAAGAGGAGTTTCTTCATTGATGGATCAGGCTTTCCAAAATATGCCGAGAGACTTGCAGCCAAATGTTATCAGGAAGATAAGAGACAGAAAGGGACTTGCGGAGAATCAGTAAATCGCAATAAAATTTAAATATCAATAAAATTTTTATTTTTATGTCAGATGATATAATTAATGATTATAAAAATGCCTCGGCGACCCTGATTAATATTGTGCTCAATAATCCCTCGCTTTTATTAAGCGCTGAAGAGAGACATAAATTAGAGAAACTTCGCGAAAGAAAATTATTTGAAATGAATCCTAAACAGACTATTCAAAATGAAAAAGAATTGAAAAAACCAGTGAGCTCTGAAAATATTGTGAAAATTGCACCTGATTTTTGCATTAATATCGAAGGAGAAAATCGTTATTTAGTCAGGGATTTGATGAAAAGATTCCATCCAGAATTAAGGCCAAAATTGAGAAAAGACATTTTATTAGAGAATCTTGCTACAATTACAAATGAGGGTATTTATGTTACGGAATCCCTGCGAAAAAGATTAGAAAATTTTGTTGATATTTATGAGGCTCATAGAAACTTGGAAATATATCCATACAGCATTGATATTCTTGTTGAAGAGGGAAGGATTATCACGTTCAGCAAAAGAATTGATTATTTGTTATGTGCTGAATCGCTTAAAAAAGTTAAACAAGAGCTAAGTGTATCTGATAGAATTTTACTGAACTGTGAAAGCAGAAGAAGAGCCAGATTAGGAGAAAAACAAACAATAGTAGGGGGAGAAACTGACCTTTTCGATGAAGACTATGATTAAATTTGTTGGAAAATATTTATTTTGTTTTGTGAGATAAGCTATGGAATGCGAGGAATTTAGTGTTGGGAAGTATGCAGGAGCTTTAATTCTTCTTGGAGATGGAATACCAACTAAACCCTCAGCAGAAGAGTATTACGCACATACAAGAAATTGCAAAAAGCATTATGATGAATTTTTTTCTTATATCAAAGACCCCCAAATACCTTTAGATGAATGTGGAAGAATCTTTAAGGGGCTCATTGAAGTTCTAATTGGAGCTGAAAGTTTGGGCTTCCCATATACACTTTAGCAAAAGATTTAAACTCTTTTTATTTATGATTTTCAGCCCTTATAGTCTAGTGGTCAATGACGTGGCCCTCTCGACTGCCGAAGATTATGTCGTTGAGATGATATCTTCAGTCTCGCTTGAGACAGGCACTTTGATTAAGTGCTTTCAATATTTGAAGGCACGGAGAACGGCCAAAGCCCGGGTTCGAGTCCCGGTAGGGGCATTGCCAAAAATTCGAATCCCAACATGGGCATTTCCCAAAATTTGGCAAAAGACCACCCCCGGCGGGGGCATTCACGCTTAAAATGAGTAATGCCCAACCAGGGCATAGCTAAGACAATGTTCGAATCCCAGCCAGGGCATGGAACTGAGAAAAGTTCAAATCCCCAACGGAGAAGCGAAAGAGCAAATAATAAAAAAAGAAAATGATTAATAAAGACAAGATGAAAATTTTAGCAATAGGAGATCCACATGGAAAGTTGCCCAAAAATTTTGATAAAATTATTAAAAAAAAATAAAATAGATTTGATAATTTGTGTTGGTGATATTCCTCCTGTCCCAAGCGCGTTTAGAAAGGGCAAGATAGATTACTTCCCAAAGGAATTTCTTAAAAAATCAGATAAGCTCTTTAAAGATATCGTCAAGAAGTTATGTTCTTATAAAAAACCAGTGCTGATTTTAAGAGGGAATATGTATCTCACAGGCTCAAGAAATAAATTAACTAAGAACATATTCTCAAGCCATGAAAATTTATTTTATAAAAAAACAGGAAAATTAAATTTTGCAGGTTGGAACTTTATATTATTCGATATGAGTTTTAAATCTCATATGTATAAGAAACCTGATTCTTGGATGAAAAAGCAATACAAATTAAATAAGCCAAGAGAAACAAAACTTAATCAATTATTAAAAGGAAAGAATAATGTTGTCATAATTTCACATGCTCCTCCTTTTGGGTATCTTGATAAAACTAAATTTGGGCATAGAGGCTCAAAAATTCTTTTGAGAGCAATTAAAATATACAAACCAGAATTAGTTTTGTGCGGGCATATCCATGAACAGAGAGGTATGAGAAAACTTGGGAAGACGGAAGTTTATAATTTGGGTGTTGCTGGACATAAAATAATCACGCTCAAACACCAATGAAGGACAAAGCATTTTTAACATTCAATATCCTTCCTGTTATATGGAACTGAAAGATATCAAAAAATTCCTTGAAGAGTTGAATCAAAACAATATTGTATTTGATCCACATTTTTACAAAAGAACAGGAGAGAGACCGATAAGCGAGAGCATGGCAAGGAGCTTTTTATCTCAACTTGATAAACTGGAGCAAATTGAACACGGAAAAGGCGAGCGATTCAAACTTTGGTTTAAAATGAGCAGAAAGTATTCATTGGTTTTGATAATTGAGATTTTAGAGACTACAAAAGTTTTAAAAGTTGTAAGTTCTTGGAATACTGATAGAAAATGGCAAAACAAATTAAAACAATAGATTATGATGAAGAGAATGATATTTTTTATATATCAAACGGGGAGAAAGTAAAAGCCTCTTTAGATATTGGAGATTTTATTTTAGATGTCAGTCATGACAATTTAATCTCTGGAATTGAAATAATGGATGCAAGTGAAAATTTAGGAGTATCAAGAGAAGTTCTAGGAAATATACAAAATATGAAGATGTCAGTTACATATAAAACAAACCATGTTTATGTTTTGCTTATGATAACTTTTAAGAAAGAAGGTAAAGAGGTCAATATTCCAATTCCTTTAACAATTGGTTTAGGGCATAAAGAACCAAAGAAAGAGATTTTATTATACAATTAATCATGCTCAAAAAGTCGGAGGAAAAAGCAAGAAATAGCTTGAAGGGCAAATCTTGACCGGGGCATTGCCAAAAATTCGAATCCCAACATGGGCATTTCCTAAAATTTGGCAAAAGACCGCCCCCGGCGGGAGCATTATACCATTATGATATACGGCTACTTAACAGTCACGAAAAGAAGTACGAATCACTAGAGAATTTACCCAAAAATGCAGGATAACATTTCCTGATGACAAGGTGTGTGCAGCAGCTTAATTGGTACCCTGTTTTTGATTATCTTTGCAGCATAAGTTTAAATTCAAGCGTCTACTTTTTAATAAATGGGTGCCATCAATTTTTTCCAAAATGATGCTGCGAAAAGACTTTCTTCAGAGCTAAACAAAACAGGCAGATTAAATGCAGAACTTTTTGCAAACAAAAATGAAATATTTTTACAACAAGAAGATTTAATTTTGGATGCGATTGATATGTTTGTTGAAAACAACATTGACAATATATTAGTAAAAAGTAATAATGAAGCAAAGGGAGTTTTAAGAAAAATTGACCTTATTTCAAAGATTGATAATTTATCCTCAGAAAATTTAAGAAAAATAAATATTGGAGAGGTGATGAACAAAGACTTGATTTTTTGTGAGCCTGATGATTCGCTGGAGAGAGTCTGCGAGAGCCTTCTCAAGAATGATAAAGGCGCGGTTGTGGTGAGTATAGAAGAAAATTGCGGAATAATCGGATATGCTGAAATATTGGCTGGAATCAGCTTATTCGCAGAAAAAATTGCTAATCCTCCAAATTTAGTTAAATCTATAGATGAAAAATTTCTTGCCATTAATGAAAGCACGACAATTGACAAAATTCTTTTATTGATGAAAAAAAATTATTGCGAATATGCCATAGTTGGCAAGAATACCGCTCCGGTCGGTATTTTAACCATTAAAGACATTTTTGGACTTATTAGAAAAGAAATAGATTGCAGCATTGTCCCCGCAAGCAACCTTATGTCGCCTCGCGTTGTTTCTTTAAATCCAGGACACTTTTTGAATGATGCTCTTAAAATAGTTTTAGAAAAAAGATTTAATCAGATTCCTATTTCTGCAAATGGAATAATAATTGGCGCCGTTACCCTTAAAACTCTGCTAAACGGATACTATAAATTTATTTTGGAATTGAAGGAAGATTTGAAAAACCGACAGTTTAATAGTTTTGTCAGAGAGATCTGGGAGTAATTGGTTTATTTATTATAAATTTTTATTACCTGTATTTTGAAGAATTTGCTTCTCAATAAACTATTAATTAGCATAGATTAGGTGCACTTCAAATAAAGATAATTATTAATGTAAAAAGTAAATTTATCAGTTCAATCAATTATTAATTCAAATTTATAAAATAAGCAAGCTGTTTATGAAAAGAAAATTATGAAAGAAATTATCTGCTTGCGAGTGCAATTAATTTTTTTGCTAATAATCAAATAAAAGAATAAAAATATTATTAATTTCTGGGAAATTATAGAAAGGCAGAGTTTTTAAAAATACTATTTTTAGACTCATTCCCCACAGCCGCTTCTCTGGACTTGCTTGCAATCAACGCAGTAAACCTGGCAATTTCCTATTCTCTTTGCAGAGCCTCCGCAAATGCTGCAAACCAGACCCTCTGACTTTGAATTGTTTGCAACTTCTTCTGGGGAGAACTCTTTTAGAGAGGCTTGCTCTTCTGAAGAATCTTCAAGTATTGGAATTTCCATTTCAATTTTTGCCGCAGACTCTCCGAAATTGTTTAGCATAAACTGAGAGACGTAATCAACAATTGAGGAGGCTGTCCGAATTGGCTTCATTTTTTTGTCAACATCTCCCCCGTTGATATTTTTAACAAAACCAGCTGGCTCAAATTTGTGATAACGGAACTTGCCAAATAGTTCATTAATTGATATCCCATACTGCAAGTTTGTAGAAACGGATATTGCCCAAGCATCCATTAGACCACGAATAGTGGAGCCCTGCTTGTGCATTGTAACGAAAAGCTCTCCTGGCTTACCGTCGTCATAAAGACCAACAGTGATATAGCCTTCGTGCCCTGCAATTTCGAACTTGTGCGTCAAAGAACGGCGTGTTTGAGGCAACTTGATTCTTTCAGCAACTTTACGAGCATCTTTATCTTCTTTTTCAACCATTTCGCCTTTCGTTTTTTTAGTGTTTAAAGGTTGTGAGCGCTTGGAGTTTTCACGATAAATTGCAACAGCCTTCAAGCCAAGTTCCCAAGCGTAAATGTATGCATCGGCAATTTCTTCAACTGTTGAGCTCTCTGGCATATTGACTGTTTTTGAGATGGCGCCAGACAAGAAAGGTTGGGTGACCGCCATCATTTTAATATGTCCTTTGTAGTGTATTGACCTTGAACCTTTAGCAGGCTTGAAAGCACAGTCGAAAATTGGCATATGCTTTTCTTGAATGTGAGGAGCGCCTTCAATTGTGTCGTTATTATCAATGAATGAGATAATCTCTTTGATGTGATCATCCTTATAATTTAATCTTTTAAGCGCGAGTGGAACTGCTTGATTGACTATTTTTAACATGCCTCCCCCTGACAAGACTTTGTATTTCACCAGAGCGATATCTGGCTCTACACCTGTTGTTTGGCAGTCCATCATAAATGCAATTGTGCCTGTTGGGGCAAGAACAGTTGTTTGAGCATTTCGATAGCCGTTAACTTCGCCAAGATGCAACGCTTCAGTCCAGCAGTCCCATGCTGAATTAGCTAAGTATCTTAATTCAGAAGGCATTCTTTCCACATTTATTTCTTTGACGTGTTCACGCTGCATTGCAATAACTTGAAGCATTGAATCCCGGTTTTCAGCATAACCTGGGAAGGGGTCCATTTTGCCGGCAACTTCTGCTGAAGTCTTGTAGGCTTCTCCGCACATTATTGCTGTAATTGCTGCTGCGACTGCGCGGCCTTCCTCTGAGTCATAAGGCAAGCCAAGAGACATAAGCAAAGCACCGAGATTTGCGTAGCCTAGCCCGAGAGTCCTGAAAATATGAGAAAGTTCAGTAATCTTATCAGTTGGATAAGAAGCCCCATCAATCAAGATTTCCATTGCAATAATGAAAGTTCTGACTACTTTTTTGAAACGCTCGACGTCAAATGTACCCTCGGGTGTTAAGAACTTCAGAAGATTGATAGAAGCGAGGTTGCAGGCTGTGTCGTCCAAAAAGATATACTCGCTACACGGATTGGAAGCATTGATTCTTCCAGAATTCTTGCAGGTGTGATATTTGTTTATTACTGTGTCGCATTGGATTCCAGGGTCACCGCAAACCCATGTGCCTTCTGCAATTTTGTTCATCAATTCACGGGCTTTGTAGGTGTCTGAAATTTGGCCATTAGAAACAAATTTTGTGTGCCAAGCGCCATCGTGTTTAACTTGATGCATGAAATCGTCTGTAACCCGGACCGACATATTGCAGTTCTGGAAACATATTGACCTGTAGGCTTCGCCGTTCATGCCACCGTCATACCCTTGCTCAATCAGAGCCCAGGCTTTTTTCTCTTCTTTTTGTTTTGCTTCGATGAACTCAACAATATCAGGATGGTCTATATTCAAAATCTCCATTTTTGCGGCTCTTCGCGTCTTTCCCCCAGATTTTATGACTCCGGCGTAAGCGTCGTAGCCGCGCATGAACGATACTGGACCAGAAGCTCTGCCGCCGCCTGTTAGTTTTTCCCTTGAACTTCTTAATGTTGAGCGATTTGTGCCTGTTCCAGAGCCTGCCTTGAACAAGTTTGCCTCTGCGACTTGAACAGCCATAATTGATTCCATATTGTCTTGAATTGACTGAATAAAGCAAGCCGAGCATTGAGGGTTATCTTCGCCGTAGTGAGCCCTTGCCACTTTGCCTTTTTCCAAGTCCCATTTGAATGATGAAACGCCGCCTGCATTTTTGTTGTATTCCCATATTCCGGCGTTGAACCAAACTGGGGAGTTGAAGACACACATTTGATTAAGGCAGATCGCGGCTATTTCGTCGCGAAGAATATCGGATTCTTTTTCATTAAGGTACCCTTGCAGGAACGCCTGACGGCCAATAAATCTAGAAACTCGTCCGATTAATTGTTCAACTGACTGCTCCCGCTCGTTTTTTGCCATGTCGCCCCAAAAATACTTGCTTGCGACAATTTTGATTGCGAGCGGACTCCAGAAGTCAGGGCGGCGAACTGCTTTTTGAGTGTACACAGGTTTTCCTAAGTCATCCGTGACGGTTACATCTTCTGAAAGCCAGTTTATAGGATTTCCATCAGCATCAAAGTAAAAAGGGCTTTTACCTTCGAAAGTGAAATATCTTTCAACCTTAAGGGAAGCTTTTTTTGCTAGGAGATTAGAGGAAACTTGGAGAGGTTTTTTTTCATCGTTGTTTGAGTTATTTGTCCCGCTCCAGCTGTTTGCATTGTAAGGGCTCATTGTGGAACACTCCTTTCCAATCTAGAAATAAAAGAATTGTGCCTTGAGCAAGCAATACATACGTATGAATTTGGTTGAAAAAATTGATGTTTATGTTCTCCTTTGCAGTTATCGCAATAAGCACTTATCATTTTGCAAGATCCCGGATTTCTTTTTTGAAATCGTCTAATTCAGCAAAATCCTTGTACACTGAAGCAAAACGAATGTAGGCAACCTTGTCGAGTTTTTTCAGTTCAGAAGAAACTAAGTCTCCAATTGCAACTGATTTGACGTCCTTTCCTCTTTTTCTTAATTTTTCTTCAATTCGTGTGAGCATTTTGTCTATTTGATCTGAACTTACCGGCCTTTTTTCACAGGCCACCAGCACGCCTTTTTTTATTTTTTTAAAGTCGAAAGGCTCTCTTCGACCATCTTTTTTTATCACCCTCAATTCCGCT
>CAYZNI010000017.1:7348-18088 GCA_964479755.1 Candidatus Woesearchaeota archaeon | reverse complement strand
ATCTGCAAACTGACTGATTATCGCCCAACCAACCCATTAGAACTAGTCTGCTCACTTTGTTGTCCTTGCTGAAGCTGCTGTTGAATCAATCCCAGTCTAATCGTTTGCGTTTGGTTATTTTCATCATAAAAACTCAATGAATAAAATCCGCTGTTTTGCAATTGCAATATAACGTTCCTCTGTTCTACAAGGCGACCGTCATTAATGCCCTGATCATAAATCAATTGCTTTTCCGCGAGAAGTTTCTGCTGATACCTGCTCACGCCAATATAAGACCCGAGCCCAGCTACAACAAGAATCAAAATCACAATCGTCCAAGTTTTTGAATCCATTGCTTGCAATATATTAATAACTTTTTAAAAATTTATATGCTTTCCCAAGCATATTGTTTTGATTTTACAGACCTAATTTTTTTCAAGAAATCCTAATTTCTGTATTATATTCTTCACAACAGAATTTTTAGTTTCATTTTTTGGAAAAAAACTACCTTGCACCAAAGGGGAGGTTTCAATTAGTAAAAAAATTTGCCATAAATCAATCCAAGATTGAAAAGAACTGATGTAACGCATAACAACCTCGCCTTTTATATTTTCAACACTTCAAAAAGATTTTTTCCAGAACTTCGGAAACGCCACTTGAAATACTTTCTCAGCCATGGATGCTTCTGCAAAAGTTTAAAGGATGTAATTACCTTAAACAATTGGACTAATATACTGACTCTCTTGGTGGAAGGAATTAACCAACAATAAAGCGCCAATATTGACTTCAGTTTCATTACTTGCCTATGTCTGAATTGTGGCTACAGGTTTGGAAAAAATTAGAAGAAATGAATCATCCGAAATTCTGGAAAAAGAGAACTAATTGGCTGTTTCAAAATCAAACTTGCAATCTGAAAGCACTAACTTCTGGTTTTAAAGGCATAAATAACAATTTATAAAGAAAATACACTGAAATTTTCCATAGAAACTAACAACATAAAAATTTATAAGCTTTGAACTTTCTTTATCAAAATACAAAAAGAGAAATGAACTCGCAAATTACTGAACAGCAGCAATTCAAAAGGCACGTGGCATTCAAACTGCGCATAGGTCAGATTCTTTCCAGCACCCCGAATATTGAAAATGAAAAATTGAAAAGCGTCAAAGTTAATGAGAAGGAAGTTTCAAGAGTCAACATTATCGCGAACGTTACTGACAAATTCATTCAGGACGGAGAGAAAAAATATGCCTCATTGACTTTAGATGACGCTAGCGGGCAAATTAAAGCAAAACTATTCGGCGATGAAATTGACAAGTTAACTGAAATTAACCAAGGCGACACAATCCTGGCAATTGGTCTCCTTAGAAGCTGGAACAACGAAGTTTACATAACTCCAGAAATAATGAAAAAAAAAGACCCGAGATATTTGCTAATCAGAAAACTGGAAATTGAGGCTGAACAACCAAAAACTCTGGACAAAACAAAAATAGCAGAGCTAAAAGACAAAGTGCTCTCAATGGTTAAAGAAGCGGAAGCCGAAGGCGGCGTCGCAATTGACAAAATCATATTGGAACTCAAAGAAACTCCGGATCATATCAATGCTGAAATCAAAAAACTTCTTGAAGACGGCCAAATTTACGAACCTCGCCCGGGGAAGCTGAGGTATCTCGGTTAAACGCCCCCACGAGTAATCTGGCTTAGTGCTCCCCAGGAGCGTTTTTTTATCGTCGCTAAAAAAGACTAAATTTTGGTTAATAAGATGAGTAAATACGCTCCTCTAGGGCACCGACCTATTAAAATAACTGTTATTTAGAGTTATTTAATTTCCTAACTTCATATCTCGGATTATCTTTCGCCTTGTCCAAACAAAGCATTGCAAAACCGATTAAGCTATCTTCCCTTCCGTTTTCAAGAAATTTAAAAGGTTTAGCTAAAGGAAAATTAAAGTTTTTTGAATCATAAAGAATAAAACAGGAAGTTAAATCCTTTCCTAAATAATCCAGATATTTCCTTCCGTCTTTTTTAGAAAGTTTATAGGCTTGATCAAAAGTTATCCACTTAAACTTTTTCGGATTCGCTTTCCTGACAACTTCTCCTAAATAAGTTCCGCAGCGTATTACTACTTTCTTTAATTGGTCATGATTTAACTTTTTCTTATTCTTTCTTACCTTATCGAGATAATCATCAACATAGTTTAAGCTGTCTACTGAAAAATTCAATTTGCCATATTTAATAAGGTTGGAAAAAGGCATTTCATTGTCTTTTTGAGTTATTAATAATCCCATACATCTTAATTCTTCATTTACTGAAACCATAATAATTAGTGGAAAACAAAGTATATAATTTTTTAGATAATCTAATTTGATAAGCCTAAATAACCTCTCGTCGACAAAATATCGCTTAAGGGGTGTTTTTTAACCCTTAGGTAACACGCCCCCACGAGTATAGTGGCTTAGTGCTCCTCAGGAGCGTTTTTTTATCGTCGATAAAAAAGACTGAATTTTGGTAAATAAGATGGGCAAATACGCTCCTCCAGGGCATTGACTTAAGATTTCTTGTGTTTTTTACTAAGTTTTTTAGTTGATAGGTTAATTAGCTTTTTTTCTTGCCAGAATTCATAAAGTGGACCAATAAAAGCACCAGCAAAAAAATACCATATAACATCATCAATTGGTACATTAAATAAAACCCAATTTGGAACATTGTTAAAATGCCAGAATTCATAGACCCATCCAGGAGTAAGAAGATTAACAAACGAGTAAACAACAAAAGATACTAGCATTAGCAATATTCCAGAAGCGATTGAATCAAGAATTAAATCTTTTCTCCTAATCCACATGATTAAGGTAGGAATACCAAACCCTAAGATAGAAGAAAATAAAGTGTTAAGATGAAGTATGTAAAAGCTACCAAAAAAGATAATAGCTAAAAGTCCTCCAACAAGTAAATTATTAAGATCTTTCTTTTTTGTAAACAAATTCTCTTTTTTACGCATTCTTATCTTTCTCTTGAATACTTCTTCATAAAGAACGGAGGCAATTCCTCCAACTGTAAATCCAAATAAAAAATCTTCAATCCCTACAGCAGTATTTGTTATGGTTAATGGCTTCCACCAATCAATAATATATGTAGATTCTACAACTAAACCAGCAATCCCAAATAATAGTGAGATTATTAGCATCTCTTTTCTAATATCTTTTCTTAAAAAGTAAAGTATTAACCAAACAAAAAATAAGGTTAGTCCTAGTATAAGGTAAGTATATTGATATGATATCACCATTTTAGAACTATGAAAAGAAATGTTATAAATCTTATCACTTTATCTGCAATAAGGATTTAATTCTACAAAAATAACTCCTCCTCGACAAAATATCGCTTAAGTGGTGTTTTTTAACCCTTAGGTAACACGCCCCCACGATAAGTTAATCCTAAGGATTAACTTCCTTAAATTTCCTAATATAATTAATCTTACCACCCAACTATTAAACAAGCAGGCAGTTTCCACTTTAATCTTCTTTCTTCAGAATAATAATGTTTTCTGCATAAATAGCTCCACCCTTTCTTTTTACTATTTTTCTTTGCCATTGGATAAACTTCTGCGTAAGCGAGATTTGTACATTTTCCTTTGAAATCACAGCAAGAAAATTCTTGTCCATTTTTTAATCTCTTGAATCTGATAATTGAAGATACATCATTAGCTTTGCTATTTAGAACTCTTAATTTTCCCAGTTTATCATAATATTTTGTAATTATTTTCATATTAACAAATTAGTCGTAAATATTCTTCCTGTGTCCAACTTCCATTACAAAAATCTTAAATTCCGCCGTTTTTACATCCAAAATTGCGCGGTATTCGCCAGCCCTCATAATAAAATAATGAGTCCCTTCTTTTCTTTTAATGAAATGAAATGGTCTTATTTTTATTCTCTCTAGCACATTTAACACTCTTCCCTGAATCTCTTTGGGCAACTTATAGAATTGACTTTCTGCTGTTTTAGTGAATTCTATAGAATACATTTACGCACCAATCTTTTTCTTCATCTCTTCAAGAGAAATAGTCCTTCCATTCTTTATGTCTTCTTCAGATTTTTCAAGGTTAATTTTTGTTTGTTTTGATAATTCCAATCTGTCTTCAATTAAGTCCCAGATTATACTTTCATAGCTCTCCTTATTATATGCTTTCATGTTTCTAAGTCTTTCGAGAAGCTCATTGCTTATCTGTATTGTTGTATCCATAGTCAGCTATATAGGTAGTTATATATAAATCTTTCTATAGATCCTTTCTAGACAAAATTTATCTCATTATTTGGGTTATCTATTGTCATAAAAAATGAACCAAATGCTTGTTTATAAATTTTGGTCGTTTATCCAAAAACCGAAATTTAGGTTAAACTTCCTATCGGAGAATATAACTTATTGTTGAATTCCATAACATAATTAATCATTAATAACAAATGGAGGAACATATGTTAAAATCTTTTCCTCAAAAACAACTACTGATTCATATAACAAAACAACATCTTCAAAAGATTCTTTTATCTCAAATAAAAAATTTCTAATTTCTTCAGTATTTTTAACATGAATATCCAACATAATATTATATAATCCTACTGTATTGGTTACATAGTAAACGTATTTGTTACTTTTACAAAATTCTATAAATTGATTTACTCTTTCTTCTGAAACAGATTTAAATTTAATTAATAACAAATGCCATTGCATTCCCATCTTTTGAATATTAATTTTTGGACGAAATCCTTGTATTATTTTATTTTTCTTCATCTTTTTCAATCGATGATGTATGGTAAATAATGGATATTTTGTAACTTCTGATAATTCAGTTACCGGCATCCTTGCAGATTGATTTAAATTTTTCAATATTGATTTATCTACAATATCTAATGCTAATATCTTGTTTTTTGGAGTTGTTTTTAGTGATTCTTTTGTAGCAGGTCTTACAAATTTGTAACTAATATGTTCTGCCTGAATTAAGGTAGTGAAGGTATACTCATGTAAATGTTTACCAAAAAGCCTTTTCAGAGATTCAAGTTGTTGATTAAATTGAGCTATTGTTTTAGAACAGAATAATAAAACAGCATCCCACCTACCTACGCCAGTAATTAACCATGCTATATGAGGTAGCTTTAAAATTTTCTTATAGATTTCATTTTCCTCATTTAAATTTAATCCCGTTAATTGAACAAAAACATAGTAAGAATCAAATCCTAACTTTCCAACATCTATCATAGTATAATAATTCTCGATTATACCTTCTTCTTTTAACCTATTTAACCTGTATCTTACAACTTGTTTACTTGTTCCAACTTTTTTCCCAATTGCTGCTTCAGCTAGTCTTGCATCTTCATCCAAAACTGCTAAGATCTTTGAGTCTAATTTGTCTAGTTCCATTATTTTAACTTAATAGTTTATAATTTATAAATATTGCTATTATGTTAAAAAATATGATAATAAAATTTATCATTATAATATATATAGATTTTATATGGTAAGAATAAATTTAGAGGATAAAGTAAGAGAAGTTGCTGGTGCTACTTGTAGAGCTGCAGCATCAGGTTTAGAAGCAGTTAGGTATGGTTATGAAAAGATGCATGAACAGCATCCAGTCATAACAAACTATTTATCATCTGCAGTTGGAACTATCGGTGGTGATGCAATTGCTAAACAATTTACAGATAATCCTGAGGTTAGTTTAAGAGATGTTGCTTTTACAGCTTCTGCAGCAGTATTATATAGTTATCTTGCACCAAAAATGATTGAATGGTCTACAAAAGTTACTAATAAGGTAAGCAAATCTTGGAAAAGACTCAAAGATAGTAATGTAGCTCATACTTTGTTTAATTCAGCTCTACTTACAGCAATGTATTTTCCAGTTAATATGGCTTATTGGAATTATTTAACAGTAAAAAATGAAGCTCCTATTACACTTGAAGATAATATAGCGGGAGCTATTACTTTAGGTATAGCAACAATTCCCTATTTAGCTGCAGATTACTTGGCAATAAAAAAATTTAGTCAACCCAAAACTCAAAAGTGGTTACGTCCATTTTATAGTGGAGTAGAACTTGTATGGAACACTCTTTTTGCTGGCGGAAACTATTTAACTAAAAAAATCTAATAAATTATTAGTTCAACTTCTAGTTAGAACGCTTAACTTTTTGGTTAGACTCCCTGGCCGGAAGTTGAGCTGTAGGGGCTTAGAGTTATTCGGTTTATGTAGCTAAGTTTATCCTAAGGATAACCGCCCCCACGATTCGTATCACACTTTTTATGATACTTTTTGTTACAAATTGTGTTCCACAAGGTGTAAAATAATTCTTCCAAATGAAGTAAATGTCTTATTTGATTTATCTGAAAAATGGTTAAAAGAGTTAAAAGATTAGAAAAAGGCATAACGGCTTTAAAAAAAGGAATTGAATAACACTTTGACAAGTTGAAAAAAGACTTCGAAGAAGGAAATCTCGACAGAGGAAGATACGATATTAAAGAAATTGATAAAAGCCAGATAGCCGCATTAGAACGAAATATTAAAATTCTTGGCATTGATGACAACTCTGTCAAATTATATCGAAACAAACTTGACAAAATAAAGAAAGAATTTAACTTATAAAACCATATTCTACTTCCTCATTCCCAGTTTCTGCCAAAATCCTTTCTTGTTTTCCGTATTCAATTTAAGTGCAATCCAAACTAAAAGCAAAAAAGCAATCAAAAGCAAAAAAAATCTCCACAAATTGCCAAGATTTTCCCAATTAATGATAGTCCCATAAACTATTGCTCCAATTCCCGAAGCCATCAACGAACTTCCAACTGGTTCAATCGATAATTTCGCATAACCAATTAATAAAACAATTATTCCAACAATCAGTGCAATCACAAAAACGACTTTGTTATATGCTTGCCTCGCAGAATCATAATCTCTTTGACAATAATCACACTCTTTAACTTTGATATTGCAGCCATACTCGTCATATTCATAAACTGGCTGTCCCTTTCCATTGTAACAGGCTTGTTCAGCATCTCTTAGTGCGGCGCTGTATTGGCAACTCTGCCCCACTGGCAAAGCCTTCGGATAGCTTGGCGACCCAAAATTGTTTTTGCAATAATCTTCATACTGTGGCGATGGTTTGTAAAACGCTCTAATCCCATTATGCAGCAAAAACATAAACACAATAAATATTCCCAACCCTAAAACTAAGTTCTTAACTTTCACTTAAAAATAAAGAATCCAAACATTATAAATCTATCTTATCATTAAATAATTCTTTCTTCTTTTGCTAAAAATAAATCATATTATTTCAAAATATCTTGTAAATTCACAAAAAAATCAAATTTCATTTTTAGCAGTTCCATTATTTTTTATTATTTTTTTTAATCAAAACCTTTAAATCCCCATTACAAGTCTAAATGATATGGAAACCTACGAGCAGCTCTTGGAAAAAGCATACAAAAACGTAAAACTAGTTGGCAAGAGCTCCGAAAGATTCGAAATTCCAAAAGTTGAAGGCGAAGTCTCAGGAAATAACACAATTATCACTAATATCTCTGCAATTGCGTCCTACTTAAGAAGACCTCTTGAACATATGGCAAGATTTCTACAAAAAGAGCTGGCCGTTTTCGGCAGAATAGACAATGGACGGCTAATTCTGAAGACAAAAACAAGTTCAGACAAAGTCAACGAAAAAATCCAAAAATATTCCAAAGAATTTGTAATCTGTGAAGTCTGCGGCAAGCCGGATACAGAAATGCTCTCGGAAAAAGGAATCAAATTCAAAAATTGCCTAGCCTGCGGAGCCAAGTCCCCTATTAAATATCATATCAGTTAAAATGTACGCAAAAGTCCACAAATCAAGAAGAAGTGTTGTCGCTATTTCAGATGAGGAGCTTATCGGCAAAAGATTCGAAGAAGGCAAGATGCAATTAGAAATTAAGGAACATTTCTTTAAAGGCGAACAACTTGACGAAGAAAATCTATTAAAACTTATGTTAAGAGAAAAGAGGGAAGACTCAACTTTCAACATAGTTGGCGAAAAGTCAGTCTCTCTTGCGTTGAAAAATGGCATTATTTCTGAAGGAAACATTAGCAAAGTACAGGGAATTCCTTTTGCCCTTGTTTTGCTCTAAACCAAACTTTAAAATACTTCTTCCTTTTCTAATAATAATGGAAACAATCTATATTAAAAATATCTCTCAAGTGACCAAAAATCAGGCAGAGCTGGAACAAAAGCTAAAAGTAAAACTCACATTTAATGGGAAAAACGTATCATTCGAAGGTGAGGCTCTTGATGAGTTTACCGCTCACAAGGTTCTTGAAGCGCTCGCATTCGGATTTTCGGCAAAAAAGTCTCTCTCTTTAATAAATGAGGAGTTTATGTTCAAAAAAGTTCACATCAAGGATTTCACAAGGCGAAATCTTAAATCAATCAAGTCAAGAATTATTGGCACTCGGGGAAAAACCAAAAAGACTATCTCTGAAATCTCTAGTTGTGATATAATTGTCAAAGAAAGCGATGTTGGCTTTATTGGAGAAAGCGAAACTGTTCTTGATGTCGAGCAAGCCATAATAAATTTAATCAAGGGCTCAAAGCAGTCGAATATGTACAGTTATCTTCAGCGCAGAAACCGCGAGCGCAATGCTCTTGAGAATTAATTCACTTTTAAAAATAAAAAAAGAAAAAAAGAAAAATTAAACCTAATTATCTTCTTTTCTTAGAAGATGTCTTTCTAGTAACTTTTTTTGAAGTTTTTCTAGAAGCTTTTTTCGATGTTTTTCGCACCGATTTTCGTTTCATTTTCATGTTTGCCATTTATTTCGCACCCCTAAATGTCATTAAACAAAGACGACACATCTATATAAACTTATCTAAAAAGAAGCTCCCCGCTCAACCAAAACAAAAACGTCTAAACTATTTATCGTCGAATAAATATTTTTATTAAACAGATATGTTTATATAACATTTTTTTCTAAAACATTTGAGTCTCGGTAGCTCAGTCGGCAGAGCACATGGCTGTTAACAAAAAAAGTTGCAGTCACCATGGGGTCGGAGGTTCGAGTCCTCTCCGAGACGTTCAAAATATCTTTCCTTTAAAACAAATTCTTTTGAACCGAAAAAATTCCCTACATAGATGAGAAGGGGTAACCTAATAGACGAATTCATTCTCACGCACAGGCAATATCATTCTCAAAACTCGCGGCAGGCAGCGTGCAACAATCTATACATAACTATGGGAATGCTTCTCGAAAGCTCCTGGATTCTTGACCCAAAAAAAATTAAAGTTCGGCGCAGTTGCAGCAAAAAGATTCTTAAGTTTGAATAATGAACAAAATCAAGAGCAAGAAGCCCTGATAAAAATTTTGGAACCTGAAAAACCGGCGGAACTAGCCCTATCAAAACAGCCGTATCTGAAACTTAGCGGAGATAAAATTCAAAAAAGCAGGCGGCGACCTTCTGGCTGCTCAAAGGTATTTTGGGCATCAGGATATCTGCTCAACAATAACTTATCTTGGAGATACTGCATGCAATCTAGAAAATGAAATTAAAAAATATCACCCTCGCAGTTAATGCATCTCAGCAAAAAAATAATACGTTGTCGCAGCCGTATTAGTTCCATGCCCATTCTCCAATACCAGCATCTGAAAGTCATTGTCTTCATTGTTAAACCCGTTTAAAGTTCCCTCTTCAATAATTGAAGCGAACAAAACACTGGAAGTCGTCGGCTCAAACAAAAGCGCCTCTTCAAATTGGTTTGTGCCTTGTGTTCCTGCGTTGTTGAAAGACTTCGCACTCAGGCACTCTCCTGCACTAAACTCCAAATTATTAGCATAAAACAAGTCGTGCCCATCGCCGCCAGGAGCAAAAGAAAATGTCTCATTCACACCATCCGCATCATCAGGTAAAATCCCAAACATACTTTCTAATACTGTCAAGTTAATTCCTTTCAGGTTCATCGCGCCAGGTGTTTCTCCTGAAACGCCCCCAGTTCCATTCGCCGTGAAGTTAAAGCACTGAATCGTCGGCCAGTTTATTGTTGAGTTAGTAGAAGCATACACCTGTCCTCCGGGCTCAGCCAATGTCCAGTTGTACAATACATTTCCAGCCGCATCTCCCAGTTCTAAAGTTCCGCTAACATTCCCGTAATAACCCTGCCAACTCTGCGTGACTGAAAATCCGCTTACACCAAGATAAGTCATATTGCCAGCAAACGCCGAAGCATTTGATGCGTTATCGGCAGGCGCAGTTTGCGGTGAGCCAGAGGTAACATTGACTCCATTACCGCCCGTTCCAGTAATTCCGGAAACGACGAAAAACAAGCCGTCAGAACTAACAGAGAGATTCTCATCACCCAGAGTCAAAACATATTCCCTTGTTACACTCGCCTCGTTTCCGCAGCCCAAATGAATCTCTGAAAAACTGGAGGCGTTTGAACAAATTACAACACCGTTCATTCCATCAAGTTTCGGAACATAAAGCACTATATTTTTCAGCAGTCCATTTGAATGGTGCATAAACGATTTTCCAGAAACAAAATCCACGTCAGCGTTCACATCAGACAAGTCAATATCCTCACCAAAATCAATATCAAATTCAGAAATTGTAAACTGCCCCTTCTCCAAATTAAGTCTATTCCTGCCTCTGAAAACATCGTTAGAATTTACTTCTCGTCCTCCGCTCTTCACTCTAAGCCCAGATTTAAGATTCCTTACTCCTCCCTGTCCTATATTAATCAGGTTTCCATTTCCTG
>CAYZNI010000017.1:0-7248 GCA_964479755.1 Candidatus Woesearchaeota archaeon | reverse complement strand
TTTGATTTTGGTTTCCATTTCCTGTTTGATTTTGGTTTCCATTTCCTGTTTGATTTTGGTTTCCATTTCCTGTTTGATTATTTTCTTGCCCCTCAGTATTATTCTGACCATTGCCATTTCCTCCGCCAGACCCGCCACCGCCTCCAGATCCTCCGCTTCCTCCACCGCCTGAACCTCCTCCAGACCCTCCGCCTCCACGCCTGGAAGTTTGGTTATCCGACCTCGAATTGCTCAAGTTGCTTATCGAGTTGGAAAGAGCAATGAAATCATTTTTCGGGAGAGTTTTTTCTTTAAAGGAATTCGCATCAATATTTGAATCCAGGTTATTTTCACTCGAAACAACCTCTCCCGTTACTGCGTCCTTCTCCTTGAATGAAAAAATAAAAACAGAAAGAACAAACAATACAAAAATAAAAGAAAAAATTACATACTTAGCACTATAAGTAAAACTGTTCTTTCCTTCCCCTTTTTTATAATTCATAACTAACAAAATAAAGTTTTCATTATTTAAAAATTTATTCCAAATTTGAAAGTATTAAACGAACTTACCTTTTCCAAGTTAAAGGAAATTTTTTTATTAATCTGAAAATAATATTGTTATTTAATATTTCATAAACTAAAAAGAAAAAACAAAAAATACCCTAGTATTTGATAAATATCCTCTAAATAAATTTAAATAAATAATTTCCATAACAATGATGTGGAAAAAAACCTGATTAAAATTCTTGCAATC
This sequence comes from Candidatus Woesearchaeota archaeon, assembly GCA_964479755.1. Classification (GTDB taxonomy): domain Archaea; phylum Nanobdellota; class Nanobdellia; order Pacearchaeales; family GW2011-AR1; genus UBA73. The sequence goes on along the minus strand of CAYZNI010000017.1, from coordinate 6,515 downwards.
ACAATAGTCCTGTTCTTTGTAATAAACTTAACCATTGATTTTGTAATTAAAAAACTCCCAGACTCTAATTATCTTTATCTTCCGTTTCCAATAACATTAAGTTCTTGTTATTCTGAAAGCTCTTGCCGCACCAGCTTGATTCTTTGGGGAATTATTGCTTCAATTGCTTACTGGATAATAATGATCCTCTTAGTCCACAACCTCATATCAAAAAAACTTGAAGAACAGAAATAGCAAGATTAAAATTCCCGCAATTATTGAAAATCCAATAATCCAATTCCGTCGTTTCCTTTCACGTTCTTTTCGTTCATTATATTCCTGATATCCTTTTTCAATTTCTTTTTTTCTTTCATCATCAAGTTCGCTAACCTTTCCGGAATAAACAAAATCCTTCGTTCCTCCTGTCGTGACTCTTTCAGCCATAAATCCTCAAAGTTGCGAAAGTTTATAACTCTTTTTCCATTTTCCTTTTCATGAAAATGAAAAAGTTAGTGGTCCTTGCGATGTCGGGCGGAGTTGACTCCTCAGTTGCAGCTCTTCTCCTCAAGCAGCAAGGCTACGACGTCCACGCTTTTTTTATGAACGCCGGCCAAAAAACCTCCCGAAAATGGCCCTCTAAAATTGACTGGAAAAAAGAAGAGTCAGATTTGCGAAAAATATGCGATAAATTAGACATTAAAGATCTATTCATTCTAGATTGCGAAGAAGGCTACGAAAAAAAAGTCATCTCAAAAATGTTCAAATCGTATTCCCAAGGCAAAACTCCGAATCCGGACATACTATGCAACAACGTCGGGAAATTTCCCGGCCTCCTCAAGAGAGCTAAAGCCATCGGAGCTGACTTTATAGCTACAGGACATTATGCTCAAGTTAAGAAAACAAAAATCGGCTTCGAGTTGCTCGAGGCAAAAGATAAATTCAAGGATCAAAGTTATTTTATCTGCTGCATCGGGCAAAAATACCTCCGCAAATTAATCTTCCCTCTTGGAGACTTAACAAAATCTCAAGTCCGCGAAATAGCCCATAAAAATGGCTTTGAAAATTTCGACAAGCGCAGTTCCAGAGGAATTTGCTATCTTGGAAATATCGACGTTAAATCCTTTCTTAAAGAAAGAATACCTTCCAAAGAAGGAAAAGTTCTCTCTCCAGAAAGTAAAGTTATCGGCACACATCTCGGAACTATGTACTTTACAATCGGAGAAAAAGTCGGCGAGAGGCACGGCATCAAACTTAACAATGTCTGGCTTAAATCACTCGCAAAGTTTCGCCCAAAACTATTTGTTGCAAAAAAACTCCCAGGCAACAAACTCGTTATCGCTCCTGAAAACCACCCAATTTTGAAAACTTCCCAAGTTCAAATCAAAGGCTTCAGATTAATCAACAATAAAGAACCAATTCCAGGTAATTTGAAAGCACGAATCCGCCATCTTGGAGAAAAGCACCAAGGCGAATTAAAAAAAGTCAATAATAAATGGTTTTTCAATTTCAATCAAGGAGTTCAAGGCGTCGCAGAAGGTCAGTACATTGTTCTCTATTCTGGAGAAAAATTAGTTGGCTCAGGCGAGATTAAACTAAAATAACAACTTTTTTATACACTCTCGCACTAGAATAAAAATGGATTTCGACACTTTACTAAAGAACAGAAAGTCATCTCGCAAATTCACAGGAAAAAAAGTAAGTTTCAGGTCCCTAATGGATGCAATTGACGCCGCGCTTCAAGGACCTTTTCCAGACAATCACAATCACCTTAAGTTCCTGATTATTGAAGACAAAGAAAAAATAAAGGAAATATCAAGTTATTCTGAGCAAAACTGGATTGCAACCGCCCCCGCAATTATTGCAGTATGTTCTGACGACTCACACCTTGAAAATCTCTACGGCCCTCGCGGCAGAGTTTACTCCCGCCAGACAGCGGGCGCGGCAATCAATGCAATTCTCCTCAAGTTAACAGAATTAAACCTCGGCAGCTGCTGGGTTGGCGCTTACACTGACAAAAAAATAAAAAACCTTCTCTCAATTCCTGAAGACATCCAAATTGAAGCCATAATTCCAGTCGGCTACTCAGACGATGACAAAAGAAAGATGAAAAAACCCTCATTAGACAAGTCAATTTACTGGGAAAAATGGAAAATACCTAGAAGAACAACCTTCTTCGAAGAAACAATGGAAGATTATGGCCACTAAAAAACAAATCATCAGCCAAGTTATTAAAACACTTAAACACCCAAAAATCCAAATGATGTTGTAAATTAATTAACAGTGTTAATCATCAAGACCTCAGTATAAATCAAACCAATAAATTATGAAAAAAGAAAACAAAAATAACATAAAAAAAATAATTCTCACCGCATTATTTATGTTAATTTTCATTACGCTTTTAAAATTCTTACCAATTAAAGACTATGGTAAAAACATTCAATTCGACGCCTCGCTTCATTTAACTATAACAATTTTCATTATATACTCGCTTTGGCTTTTCTTCAAGAACGAAAGAAACAGCAAATTGTTCTTCATTCTAGCGATAATCGCAGTCGCCTTAGTCTCTTTGCAAAGAATTTTAGTCCAAGCTCATAATGCATTCGGTCTATTGTCAGCCTTTTTGCTTTCAATAATATCAATAATTCTTGCCGAAAGTTTAGTGAAATAATAAAAGAAAGAGAAAAGAAAAAAAATAATATCTAAGTTTACCTGTAAACCTCTATACCTAGATCAGACATTTGAGGTGCTACTTCCTTGGAAACATGAGTCTCTCTTCCAACTACATATGGCGATTTGACGCCAGTCATAATTGTGATGACTCGGACTTTGTTTGCAAAATCCTTGTTGATTCTTGCTCCAATGATAACTTGTGAGTCTTGATTCAGGTTCTCTGTAACTAGATCTCCAACTCCCGCGAATTCCTCCAACTTAAAGTCAGGTCCGCAAGTGATGTGGATCAAAGCTCCAGAAGCTCCTCGGTAGTCCACGTCAAGTAGTGGCTGTGTCAAAGCTTGTCTAACAGCTTCCTCTACTCTGTGTCCGCTCGAGTCAGATTCACCTACTCCAATAACTGCAACCTGTCCGTTCTTCATAATAGCTGAAACGTCCGCGTAGTCTAGGTTAATCAATGAAGGCAAAGTAATAGTCTCGACTATACCTTTTATCATTGTACTTACTAGTTCATTTGCTACTGCAAACGCCTGCTCCATCGGCAAGTTTCCTGCAATGTCTACAAGCCTGTTGTTGTCAATGATAATTGCAGTGTCAACAACCTCCTGTAATTCTTGAAGTGCGAATTCTGCCTTTTCGTGTCTGGCTTTCTCACAGTCAAATGGCATCGTAACAACAGCGATAACTACCGCTCCAGATTCTTTAGCAAGTTGTGCTATTACTGGCGTGGCTCCGCTTCCTGTTCCTCCTCCAAATCCTGCAAGTACAAATACCATGTCAGCTCCAGAAGTTGCCTTCTTAAGCTCCGAAAGAGATTCTTTTGCCGCCTCTCGTGCAACCTGCGGCTTTCCTCCAGCACCAAGTCCTCTTGTCATTTCCTTTCCGATAAGAACTTTCTCATCGCACTTTGTGATTGACAAGTGCAAAGCGTCTGTGTTAACCCCGTAAACTGTGGCTCCTTGAATACCTTTATTAAAAAGCCAAGTAACTGTGTTGCAGCCCGCTCCGCCGGTCCCGATGACCTTGATATTTGCCTTTCCAGCTCTCAACTCTTCAAAGTTAATACTGTGTGTCTCGGCATTTTTTATTGCCTCTTTTGCGAAATCAAGCATTTTTTTGTGTCCTCCTTACATTTGTTATCAGATTTAAAACCTCCGAGTTTAAATATTTAATTACTTTTCACAAATTACAACTGAAATTTACAACAAAAACAATTTTTCCGTAATTGGAATAATTTTTTTGGCAAAAAAATAATAATTTCAAAAAAATTTTTCAGAACTCAGATTTTTTGAGCTCTTCAGGCACAGAAAATTTTTCATACTCTTTAAATAACACTTTTCCAAAAAAAATTCTTGACAAACATTCAGCTTCAAGCTTGGCATCTTCAAGGGCATTATGGGGTTTTCCTTCCTTAACAACATTATTTTCTTTCAATTGAATCCTTTCGTCTTTCATTCCGCAAAAGTCCATAACATTTGATAAATTCATAATGCTCTTTCCCTGTTCAATAGGAAATTTTCCTCTTACATCAAAATATTTTTGAAAAGCAATAGTATGCAAATCCATTGTCTTGTATTCAAACGGAAATTTAAGCTCGTATTTTCTTGCTCTCAAAAACAAAAACCCGTAATCAAAAGGAGTATTGTGCGCAACAAGTAATTTATCTTTTATTTTTTCTACCCATTTAAAAAAATTCTTCAGCAAATCTTTTTGTGATTGTTTATTGACTGCTCTCATTTCAACTTCACTCTTTCCAGTCACTTTAATTGCCCCTTCTTCAACAGTATCTTCGTCATCGATTCTGCCCTCCTGCAAGAAAGTGTTCGAGGGATTCTCAAGTTCAACTGCGCCGATCTGCCAAATACCATTTTTGTAAGGTTCAAAATTTCCACTCGTTTCTATGTCCACAATTATCATCAAATCTTCTCCAAATTTAAATGAGCCAGAAAAAGTTTTTAAACTTTTTCTAGGATCTCAGCCCTGACATTTTTCCTCATACATAGCTCGCAAAATCTCTTTGCATCCTCCAGAGTTCCAACAACAGAGCCATAATGCATCGGCACTGCCAAATTAGGTTTTAATAAATCAGCAACTTCAGCAGCTTCATCCGCATCCATCACATAAGTCCCTGAAACAGGCAACAATGCAATAAAATTACTTCCTTTTTTCCCGTATCCCGTTAATTTTTCCATTTCTGGAATTTTATCACTATCACCAGCGTGATAAATCGTAGTTCCATTCAATTTAACTAAGTACCCTAACCATCCTTCACTTTTCGGATGAAAATTCTTGTTCAGGTTATAAGCAGACACTGCCTCAACTTTAAATCCTCCAATTTGCAGCTCCTCGCCAATTTCAATAATCTGCATCTCAACACCATCAATCTTAGTTATCTTGCTCTGCGCTCCAGCCGGAAGAACCACTATAGTTCCTTTGTCAGCAAGTTTCTCAACGTCTTTAATAGAGCAATGATCTGGATGCCCATGAGTTATTAAAATAAAATCTGCCTTGGGCACTTTATCAGAAACATTAAAAGGATCTATCACTATCTTCTTGCCTTTCCACTCAAGCATAAAACCTGCATGCCCTAGATATTCAAGTTTTACATCTTTTATTTTCATATTATCAGAAAAACTTGATTTGTTATAAACCTATTTACGCCCTCTGACTTCAGTTGGGGAAACTCCTCTTCTACTTCCATGAATTAAATCCCAAAATTGGCCAACATTTCTCACGATTTCATCATAAAAAATCTCACTATAGGTGAGTCCGCCCATTCTTCCCCGTTGATCAGGCAAGGTTACTGATACCGGAACTATACTTTCTAACTGTTTAGCAATATGCGCTCTGAGATTTGCCAAGTCAGTTCCAAAGCCAAAACTAACGCGCCGAACTCTGCCGCACAAACACTCAAAAGAAAGTTCTGATTCTCGCAATATAACTATTACTCTTCTTTTATCAGAAGTGCCTCCTAAATAAATATCTGCATAAGTCCTAGATCCGCCCGGGGCCTCATAAATCATCATTCCATTGTTTCCTTTCATCCTAATATTTTTAAAACTTCTTTTATAAATATAATTGCATCCAATGAGCAGTTCAATGTTATATTCAAAAATCAAATAAATATTTATTTACTTTTTCGATTCTTCCACCACTCCACAAAAATTGGAATGAAAGATGCAATTATTATCGCGAAAATAAAACCTGTCAAATTGTCTTTTACAAAGGGCACATTTCCAAATAAAAATCCAGCAAAAAGAAACAACGTCACCCAAACAATCCCGCCAACGATGTTATAAGTCAGGAAATTCCGGTATTTCATTTTCCCAACTCCGGCGACAAACGGCGCAAATGTCCTAACGATAGGAACAAACCTTGCAAAAAGAATCATCCTGTTTCCATGCTTAGAATAAAATCTCTTAGTTTTTTCTAAATGCTCTTTGTTAAAAAATCTGCTTTTGGCAAAAACATTTTCTCCAAAATAATCCCCAATCCAATAATTCAAACTATCTCCCAAAATAGCTGCTAAGCAAAATAGTAAAAAAAGCAAACCAATGCTCATCGCTCCCTGCGCCGCAAACGCCCCAGAAACAAAAAGTAAAGAATCTCCCGGCAAGAAGGGCGTCACAACAAGCCCAGTTTCTACGAAAACAATGCCAAATAGAATAAAATAAACGAAACCTCCAAATTGCTGAATAAATTCTCCGACATACCTGTCAATATGCAATATAAAATTCACGCCTTCAATTATTACATTCATTCCGAGTTTTTAAGAAATCTCGCTTTATATTCCTATGGATAACTCTGTCGATTGTGTTATCCGAAAAATAGTTCTCAAGGACAATAATAACGAATTCATGAAATTC
>CAYZNI010000016.1:0-20566 GCA_964479755.1 Candidatus Woesearchaeota archaeon | reverse complement strand
CTTTTTTATATTACTTCTAGAATATATTCTTTTTTATACCACTAGTCCTAGACTATTGGAATTCTTTAATTAAATTGGAATATAGCTGAGGTCTTTATTTCCGCTCAATTTACCCACTAAGAAAAACAAAATAAGAATTATTATTATCGCTACAATGATAATTACTTTTACTTTGTTTCTCTTGATAAAATCAATAATCTTTCCCATTTGCCGATACCTCCTTATAGATATTATCTGCAATTATTTTATGCCCAAGTTTGTTAGGGTGGGCGTCTTCTGGAGAAATTATAATATCTTTTAGATTGTAATTTTCAAAATCATTAAATGTGCCTATGCATGTGAAATTATTAGAATTGCACAAATCTTCTACATAAGTGTTTACGTTCCCTAAATCATAATCTTTAAACTCATTGTAAAATTGAGGAATAAGTACCACATAAACCCTGAAATTATCTTCTTTAGAAAGATTGTTTAATTCGGCAAAATAATTTTTTAATCTTTCTTTTCCGCCATATTCTTCGGTGTAATATTGATGGACTATGCTTGTATAACTTCCGTCTTTTTTAACAGCAAAAAGATATTTTATTTTTTGATATTTGTCCCAAAAGAAAGGATAAATGTACAAAGATTTTTTTAATTTATAAATAAAGTCGCTTTTCAGGTAAGTTGTTTTTTCTGCATCGTTTGGAAAGAATCCTAAAACTACAATATCTGGTTGTAAGTAAGCGTAATGTGCGAGCAGACCAACTTCATTTTCAATGTTGTAATTACCAACTGCCATATTGATTACTTCGTATTTTTTTCTTGTCTTTTGGTTTAGCATTCTTTCCAATACTTTAGAGTATGTGTCTGCTAGGGGAACACCCCATCCTAGAGTAACAGAATCTCCAAGAACAAGAATTCTTGTAACATTTGGCGCCTTTGTTATGTTCATTTCATAGTCTCTAAATCCTAAAGAATTTGTTTCGATAGTTATTCCATATAACTGGCTTTTTTTATTTGGCATGTGCAAATGCGGAACATTTGGTATATCGCTCAAAGTCTTGATATCTTTAGAATAACGCCACATCTCAGTATTGAAATTGCTATAAAGAGGATAAGATAGTCTTAAGAGAAGCTCTAAACCAATAAGAAGAACTAACAAAAGAAGAATAAATGAAAATATTAATTTTACCACTTGCTTGCTTTTTTCTCTTTTTAACATAGACTACTTAAATTTAAAAGTTTATTAAGTTTTTGTGTTATACGAAAATTAGTTCACAACGATAAAATAAATCTATGTATGAAATTAACTAAAAAGAGCTTAATTGAAACCTTGAGGATTCTTGAGGAAGGAGGCACTGCTTATCAAGCTAGGAAGAAATCAGGAATTACCGTCTGATATGTGTATAAGTTATGGAAGGTGTTTAAGAGAACTGGGGAGATTCCAACAAAGGGCTTGAAAGCTGGAAAACCTGTAAAGAAGATAAGTTCAAGAGAAAAAGAAATTGTAAACCAATCTTATGAAAAATATAGGATTTGCGCATCAAGATTAGTAAAAATAATTGAAAGAGATTGTAATATTCATATTCCTGTTTATACTATTCACAAAATTATGCTTGAAGCAGGATTGGCAAGACGTAAGGAGAAGAAGGATGTGAGAAAGAAGAAATGGGTAAGATATGAAAGAGAGCATAGCCTGACAGTAGTGCATATGGACTGGCTATTTCACCCAGAGTTAAAACTATGGACTCTTCCAGTAATTGATGATTCGACAAGAAAACTGCTTGCCTTGATTGAAACAGAGAGCCCTACAACTGATGCGTCTATCGACGCTATTGAGCAAGCGGTGATGCATGGCCAGATAAAGCAGTGCATCACTGATCATGGTGCTCAGTTCACTGCAAACGAAAGAGGAGAGTCAAGATTCCAGCAGGCGCTTGTTAAACTGAAAATAAAACACATCCTAACAAGAATCAAACATCCGCAATCAAATGGCAAATCAATAAAGTTCGGCCATTTGTATTTAATTCATAGAACTGCTTTCAAGACAAAAGAAGAGTTTATGAGCTGGTATAAAAATGTTCATCCTCATATGAGCCTTGATGAGAGAACTCCGGAAGAAGTTTATCAAGAAAGAAAACATGAAAAGAGGGTTTATTACACATGAGAAATAAATTGTCGTTATGGAATACTAATCATATAACATAGTTATTAAGTTTCGTATAAGATACTATTTAAAAGTTTTATGTTATGAATTGCCGATAATTTTAAATGCAGTGAAAAACAGATAGGCGTATGAAGAAAGTCGTGCAAGAAAGTGAGCCTCCTCGAAAAAGCTTTTACAAATTATTTGTTATAATTATTTTGATTATTTCTGTTATCTTACTATTATTTTTCTTTATTCTAACTCCGCAATTTATTATTAGAAAGTTTAGTACAGATGGAAAACTTGAGGCCTCTACCATTGAAAGGCTGTCTAATCTAAGAATATTTGTTCTTGTAATGTTCGTAATCTTTTTTGGTGTTGCTTTATTTTGTTCTCTAAAGAAGGATTATACAATAAATTTCTTTAAACGTTATAAAACTTTGATGTTGAATGTATTGGTATTATTAGTTACTCTATTGTTAATATTTCTTTTATCGGAACTCGCTTTGCGAGTTTATTATCATGGCTCTAAGAGAGTAATAGCTGTTAGCCCTATGATAAGAGAATACGGTAAATATGTTGACAAGTTGAATAATGAGGGCATGAGGGGCGGTGACTTTGTGGTAGAAAAACCTAATGGTACAATTAGAATTGTTATAGTAGGTGATTCTTTTGTTTATGGAGCAGGGATTAAAAATATTAATGACACTTTTGCTTATCTTTTGGAGAAACAATTGAATGAGCGCAACGATGGAGTCCATTATGAAGTTATGAATTTTGGAAAACCCGGAGATAATTTACCTCAATATCTTGATAGATTGAAAGCAAAGGTTACAAAGTATCATCCAGACATTGTAATAATTGGGTATATGCTTTATGATTTTCAGATAAGAGATTCTGAAGAGAATAAATATAAAAGTATTGACACAGAACCTTGGACAATTTCTATTGTTGGATTCTGGTTGAGGGCTTCTTCTTATGCATACTATTTCCTAGAGCAAGAAACTAACAAGTTTTTAGAAGTTTTTGGAATAAAAAAGAGTAATAAAAAGGTTCTGTTTGAAGCGTACACACCTCCAGAAAATCAGAAAATTAACGCTGTGATATTTCATGAGATGAAAAAAGTTACAAAAGAAAATAACTCTTCAATATTCGTTATTATATTTCCATTGATATCCCAACTGGAGGATTATCCACTGAAAGATATTCATGGTATATTGAAAAATGTTATCAAATCGCAAGCTATTTATGTATATGACTTGCAGCCAGACTTTTCAAAGTATCCAACTAAAGATTTAATTGCTAATAGATATGATCCTCATCCGAATGAACTTGCTGCAAAAATAACTACAAAAGAACTATATGACATTATAATAAATAAGAGATATAATTTACCAGAAGAAAATATGAATTCTAGCACTAAGTTTAGCTTAGAAATGCTAAGATAATTTTTATAGAGGAGGTCTAATTGAAATTTTCGCATTAGAAACTGAGCTTTGATTTTTCTCTTCTAATTGAATAGTTAACTGCTTTGATTTTAGAAGATCATTATATAATATTTCTGATAAAAGTTCATTCCCTTTTTTATTGTAATGCGCATCATCATTGAAAACATAATATTCTAGATAGTTAGGAGTGTCTAAGTATTGCGATATGTCTATGAAGGCGATATTATTTTCCATCGCTATTTTTGATACGACTTGTTGTGGTAATTTTCCTTTTTTATATGTGCCCGTATAATTTTCAAATTGCCAAGTATTTGGAAACATCAGTAGAATCATTGTGGTGTTTTTTTCTTTTAAGTTCTTATCAAGTATAGCAATATCGTCTGCGTACTTGCTTACTAAAGTTGCGTTTTCCCATTTTGCGTAAAAAGAGTCGTAAACTGTGTCGTCTTTTTTCAGCACAGTAGAATAAGCAAAAACACAAGAATGACAAACTTTTTTAATGAAAACACGGAATTTTGAGTCTTGTTCTAAATCAGTTCCATAGGTTTCAAAGTTTTTCTTTATTTGTTCTATTTGGGGAGTACCTAAATCATGAAGCACGGTGGCGACTATTAAAATATCAGGGTTATATTTGTAGCCTTCTGCGTAATAATATTTTTTTTCTTGATCCCAAGAGTAACCGCCGAATCCTGCTTTAATTACCTCGACGTTTCTAGTCTCATTTAGTCTCTTTTCTAAAAGAGCTGTAAAAATTTCATCATAAGAAAGTCCTGGGCCAAATACAATTGATGGACCAAGGATCATTATTCTCAAAGTCCCGTTTTTCTTGGTATATTCGTGCTCGTAATCTCTCAAGCCTTTTGAGTTTATGTTTATTTTAATTGATTTATCATAAGGAAATGATCCTGTGAAGTTTGGCGATAGTGAATATCCTCTTTCGGAGTTGAATTCTGTCATGCCGATCGGGTATTGGTTCTTTAATGGAACAGGCCAGTGGATTATTCTAATATATGCTTCAAACATGCACACGCATATTATCAAAACTAACACCAACAAAAGTAACTCTTTCTTCATGTTGGAATATTTAACTCCTCATTTAAAAAGATTATTGTACAGGATTTTAGCTACGAGACGACTCCCTTCAGAATTCAAGTAAATATTACTGTTTTTCTGATAATATTTTTCATATCCGGGGCTATCTAAGTAAGGTTGCAAGTCAAAAAAAGAAATATTTTCTTTGCTGGTGATTAATTTTAATTTATCTTGAGGAAGATAATTTGCTTTAGAGCTGTAGGCTGAATTTTCAAATTGCCAATTTAAAGGAAAGTATACCAAGACTAAAGTGGTGTTCTTCTCGTCCAATTCTTTCTTAAGTTCTAAGAGACTGTTGTAGTAACCATCTGTTAAAGAAGAGTTCTCCCAGGGCTGAAAGAAGTGACTACCAAACGTATCGTCATGGCTTTTAAATTTATAATAAGCAAAAACACAAGAATGACAAACTTTTTTAATGAAAACACGGAATTTTGAGTCTTGTTCTAAATCGGTTCCATAGAATTCAAAGTTTTTCTTGAAATGTTGAATATCTGGAATAGATAAGTCTCCGATTGAAGTTTCAATAATAACCATATCTGGATTGTATTTGTATAGTTCATCTTTATAGAACTGATATTCCTGTGAAAACTCATATCCTCCAACGCCTGCTTTAATAATCTCTACATTTTCTGATTTTTTTAGGTTTTTTTCGAGAAGAGTGGTGTAAATATCATTATAATTTAAACCTATTCCGAAAGTTAAAGAATCTCCTATAACTAAGACTCTCAAAGTCCCGTTTTTCTTGGTATATTCGTGCTCGTAATCTCTCAAGCCTTTTGAGTTTATGTTTATTTTAATTGATTTATCATAAGGAAATGATCCTGTGAAGTTTGGCGATAGTGAATATCCTCTTTCGGAGTTGAATTCTGTCATGCCGATCGGGTATTGGTTCTTTAATGGAACAGGCCAGTGGATTATTCTTATGTAGATCTCAAACAACAAAGCTATAACAATAATTATGACGAGAATATATAAAATTTGTTTACCGTATTTTTTGAATGACATGTTTTAACATAGATTATTTTTTTTCTGCTATGAAAAATAACCAACCAGATAGAAATTTATTTTTGAACGGATAACCCATTAATATTTTACTAAGAATCTTAAAAGGATAATAAATAAATTTTTGCAAGATCGTTGGATTTTTATTGCACCAAGTGTACTCGAATCGACCGTAAAAATCCAAGAACTTTATTTCTAAGTTATTTTTCTTTGCAAAATCCAAAAAAAACTTTTTATTCATTACAGTTAAATTATGCTGCAACAAGGTATCTTTATCTGTTAAATTTGAGATAAAATATCTTAGGCCATTAAAATTTGGTACGTTTACTAATAGAGTGCCTCCCTTTTTTAGTAATTTTACATGCTTCTCCAACACCTCATCAGGATTTTTAAAGTGTTCAATAAATCCAAAACTACAAACCAAATCATATTGCTTAGGAGATTTCCACTTCAAAAAATCACTGTTATGATACTTGTATTTCTCTAACCCGCTTTTTTGTAGAGTTTTTTCAAATACCTCTTCAGTCTCGTCTAGGTAATCTATTCCTTCTGGAAAATAGTTAAAAGTTTTACATAGATATGAAAGAATTATTCCTGGGAAGCACCCGATTTCAATTGCAGTTCCATTTTTAGATTTTTTAATAAACTTTTTTAATAGTGGAGAAAAGGGCAGCTCATTTGCAACAGCAATCTTAATATCTTTCTCGCCTATTTTCCAAAATCCTTTCCAAAAATCTTCTGACGTAATTTCTTCTGAGGTCATCTTTTAATAAATTGATTAATAAACCATTTAATTTTGTCTTTTAATTTCACAGGAGTAATTAACTTAATCTTAAATATAACCTGCTGGGAAAAACTTCTATTTTGCATTCTATGATGAAAAAATATTGGATTGGGAAATTCTTTGGATGTTGTGCCACTTTGAGGATTTGGATAAATTTTTATTCGGTGCTTTTCAACTAGGACTGCTAGAACCGCCTGATCGTAAATATGGTGAACAAATTCTGGGCGATTTGGCAATCCACAGACATTTGCGTCATCTGTTATAATTCTTGGATCTTCACAGAATTTCAACCATTCTTTGACAAAGTCTATGTTTTTTTTGCTCTTTAAGTAAGCTTGATGAGTTGCACTAATGTGCTGGGCGTTCCAATAACGTTCACTATCGCATCCCATATAATAAAAACAGTCTCTTTTCACCCATTCTCGATTTTTGCTCGGATTGCTAAAAATACAAATTCCCTCTTTAATACAAATATTGAATATTGGTTGCAAACTGCTTATTATGTCTACGCCAGAATCACAGTAAAAAAGTATATCGCCAGTTTTAATTTTTTTAAACGCATCAAGAATAACATAGGGTTTCCAAAGGTAATAACCTGCTCCTTTTTTCCTAGTTAAAATTGCTTTATTTTTTTCAAAAAATTTTGTGCCTTTCAAGTCTTCCATTGTATAAGAAAGAACTTCGTCGACTCCGAATTTCTTGGCGAGCATGTTTAGTCTATTTTGTGATTCAGAAAAATTTGGTGTGGCAAAGTCGACTAAGTATTTTTTCATTTTACCATCAAAAATGACTAATATAAATAGCTTTCGAGTGTAATTTTATTTAATTACAGATTTTGGTTAGCTAAGTTTATTCCCATACAAAATTTTATTTTTTATATTCAAAATTATTACAAATATCCTTGCAAGTTGGTCTGATAATCTTGGACTTATTTTCTCTGCTATTTTTAGCATTTTTTTTGCTTTCTGTGTTTTTGAAGTTTTTCTATTTCCTGAAGAATAGAAACCTTCTATTGATCCTTCTTTTGTTAAGAAAGGAAAAGCCCAAAATACTTTTAGATCGTATTTCTTCTGTATGTATGAATATTCGCTGTCTATTGGAAGCGTAAACTTCTTCATAATTTTTAAAATTTTTTTTGCAGATTTAGGAGTTACCAAATAGGAAGAAGCTCCAATGCTAGATTTACTTGGTGCAGGATAAAGGGTTATATCGTCTGTGTTTCTGCTTGGCCCTGGAGCTATAAGCAATCCTCCCTTCCCTATGTAACACACATCCCACTCGACCCGGCTAAGTTTTTTAATTAAAAGGTTTAATCTTTCGGGGAATTTATTATTAATAAGAACGTCATCTTCGGCAATCATATAAACTTCTTGTTTTGTTTTTGCAGCAATTTTTTTTAAAAGAGAAAGATGTTGCAAAGTTACTCTAATTTCGTTATCCTTTAGAGGCCTATTAGCAGAAGCAATAATCCTGCCAATAACTTTTATACGATCATCCCACGCTTCATTTGAAGAATCGTATTGAGATCTTTGTTTTTTTGTAAGTTGCTTATTTTTATAACTTGTTTCAAAAATAACAGCATCTTCTATATTTTGCTTTTTTAACTCGCTATCTAAATAAGCCTTTCTATCATTAAATGCAAAATAATGCAAGATGTATATTTTACCTAGACCTTGAATCTTCATTGTTTTTTAAAAAATAAGGAATTTATAAAACTAATCATCGATTATGAATAAATTTAAAAAACCAGTCATTTGAATATATGAATGTTAAAAAAGCTTAACATTGGATGTGGTAAACTATCTAGAAATGGATATGTTAATATGGACATCGCAAGATTACCTGGTGTTGACGTGGTTCATGACCTGAATAATTATCCTTGGCCTTTTAAAGAAAATGAATTCGATGAAATATATGCATCTCATGTTTTGGAGCACCTAGACAGTATAATTGATCCGTTGGAAGAGATTTGGAGGGTTTCAAAAAATGGGGCACTAATAAAAATAGGCGTTCCTATATTTCCAGGAGTTCTCGCTGCGTGCGACCCGACGCATAAGCAATTTTATACTTATATGACGTTCAAATATTTTGAGCCTTCTAATACTGGGCTAAACTATTACTCGAAGGCACAATTTATTACAAAGAAAAGAAAAATAATTTTTAATCGGTATATTAAATTTTTTGAAGCTATAAATATCAGTAAATTTACACAAAAATTTTACGCTGCTTTCTTTTCGTTTCTTTTTCCCGCAACTATTCTTGAGGTTGAGCTAATTGTAGTAAAATAATTTTTATTGAGATATTTCTATTTTGTCTTTCCTGTAATTCTAGCACTGACTAGGTCTTTAATGAGATAAAATTGATTTATATCTTTTCTGTCTATTCCTCTAACTATTAACATTGTTACAAAGTAAGAAACTATTCCTAAGATTACTAGTACTATTACAGAAAAAATACTTATCTTGCCGAAAAGTTTAATCGCTTCAATTAACAAAACAAACATTACAACTCCTGAAAAAACCGATTTTGGAAGTGCTCTAAATGAGACTTTTATCTGAAGTTTTTTCTCTACAAAAAATATTGCTGCTGTAAAGTAAACTGCCCAACTAATAAGTGTTGCAATAGAGGCTCCTAGAACTGCTTTCTCAGGTGAATAATATGAAAGAATTCTGATAACTAGTACATTCAAAAAAATAGACGTCAGAGACACTATTACTGAAGCTCTAGCAAATAATTCTGATCTTTCTTTAGCTAAGAATAAAAGGAATAATATTCCTATTCCTGTTGCAGGCAGAATAATTATTGATAGAACATAAAGAGGAATTACAGAATTAATGTATGCCGAACCATAGAAGATAAGAACAAAAAATTTGGCTAATGCGATTAATCCTAGTGTGGCTGGAACAGCGAAAATAATTATGTATCGAAAAGCTTTGTTAAATAGGGCTTCTATTTTTTTCTCATTTATTTTGGTGAAGGATGTTAGTAAAACCATATTTGGAAAAGTTGCAAGCCCAGTTAAACCAAGTATTAAGGTTAAAGCTGCTCTGTAAAAACCAACATACGCGGGAGGTACATAAGCCCCTAGTATGAGAGAATCTGCATAAGAGAATATCGCTCCTCCAATAGAAGTTACCATTATGAATTTCACAAATTTATTTATCTTTTTTTTGTTAATTTTTTTATGCTTATTTGATTTCAATTCAGGCAGGATCTTATAGAAATAGTTTCTACAATAGATTGTAAGAATTAAAGAGGTCATGATAAGACCTAGAATAAGATATTGCACCCTATTCGAGACAGAAATAATTGATATGAGCAATATCATTAATACTTTGATGCTTTGTCCTGTGACTTCTTTTATTCCAACGTATTTTGTTTTGTCCACTGAATAAATTGCGAAAGTGTAGAAGTTTTCTAACGACAAAGCTACAATGTAAATTGAACCTAAAAAAATAAGATTAAACAATTTTGGATCTTTGTATATGAAGTTAGCTAAGGGGTAGGCTAGACTTGCTAAAATTATAGCTACAAATATAGAAAAGACTAACTTAAGCTTTAAAAAATAAGTGTAATATGCACTTGTTTTCTTTTTTTCGTATTTCAAAGAGTATGGAAGATATCTGGCTAAGGAATAATTTATTCCTGGATCAAAAAAGACCAAAAAAAGCATTACTAAAGATAGAATTATGGAATAATGGCCATAACCTTCTGGTAATAGCATTCTTGCAAGAAAAATAGCGAATACTAAACCTCCAATCTTATTTACAACCAAAGCTATCAAATTCCAAATAGAGTTGTTAATTAATTTTTCTTTTAGTTCCTTATGCTCATTTATTTTTCTCATTAATGATTAAGTGGATTAATTAATTTAAAAACTATCAGTATTTGAAGTTATTCCTCAATCCTCTTGATAATCTCCGCAAACGCAGGCCTTGTGATTAGAACGCCTGCAGTAACTCCGATTATCGTCGTCAAAGCAAAACCCTTGAACAAGCCCGCGCCTGCCCAGTAAAGAGGAATCATTCCTGCGACTAGGGTCAAGTATGCTGTGAGAATTATTGCAGATGCGCGCTTAAGTCTTTCTTTAAGACTTTGAGATCTTTCATGTGTTGCCTCATCCAAAATAACTATTTGCTGGTCAACACCTGTACCTATTGTTGCGAGAATTCCAGCTATCGAAGGCAGGTCCAAATTCCATTTTATCAGAGAAGCAACCCCCAAGATAATTACTAATTCAGAGAAAGAAGTTAGCAAAATCGCTGCGGATGCTTTTATTTTTCTGTATCTGACAAACACAACTAATGAAACTGCAATTATTGAAATGAAAGCTGCAAGAATTATTGTTGACTCGAAGCTTTTCCCTAGTGTTGGCGAAACAGTGTCTAGCTTGACTATTTCCACTTTGTAGGGCAAGCTTCCAGTAAGCAAAATTGTCTGCAAATTATTCATGGAAGCCTTTGCGTCTTTCAAAGCTTCCTCTTGAGTTGCCCCTTGGCCTGAGCCTTGAATCTGAATTTGAGTGGCGACCTGACCGCGCAAATCACTAGCGATTCTCAAGCTGTCAACTTCTTTATCATCAACAAATAGAACAAGAGGTTCACTAAGATACTGGCTGTTATCTGTCGCTAAAGGCAAGTTTTTAGTCAAATCTGCCTGCCTCTGGGCTGCTTCCTCTTTCAAATAGATTGTGAACGCGAAACTGCAAGCGAAGCCTCCCTGAACTTGGGAGCAACTTTTTATTCCGGCGCAAGTGGCGTCGTTCCTGCAAACTGAGGATATATCTCCTTCTCCTCCTCTAAAGACAGTTTGGTTTGCAATTTTGGCTTCAAACTTTCCCTGTTTTGAAACTAGATTTTCTAAGTCGGCAGGAGTTGCACCCGCAACTTCAACTAACATGTACCTATTTCCATCAAAGTCAGACACGCCGCGAATGTTTACATCAGTCAAGCCGTATACGTTAAACCTATTTCTGCTTATATCCACTAGGTCCTGCAATTGTGAATCTGTTAATTTAACCTCTGGCTGAATAAGAGCACGTGCGCCACCCTGCAAGTCTAAGCCAGTCTTAATATTAGTTTTTGGAATTTCGCCAACGGTAATTTCTGGTGTTTGGTTTGTTAGAATTGTGTAATCATTTTTTTCAGTTTTAATTTGAAACCTTATTTCCTTGTCTGTTGGAAAATATTTTTCTATTATGGACGCGTAATCCTGAATTGTCTTTATTTCCTTGCCATTAACCTGCTTAATAATTTCTCCCTGCTTTAGTCCTTTATCAAAAAGTTGTGAATCCCTGTCGACTGACTTAACAATTACTCCTGACTGAAAAGAGGGATGAATTGCTAAGATTGAAACTAACAAAGCTACAATAAGTATCCAAACTCTAAGCCCTATTTTCATTTTTTAGCCTCTCTTTTTTCTTCATACCATTTAATCATTGAGGCGTTTGAAAACCAAGTTGTGAACAAGTCTGTTGTTAGTCCAATAAGCAAGATTGTGAAGATTTGCCGCATAACTTCAGAAAAGCTGTAGATTACAATGAGAGAAACTAAAACTGCAGTTATAGAAGTTAAAGTCATTGTGACTCCAGTCTTGAACGCCTTGTAAACTCGGTTGTTGATTGTACCTTGCTTGTTTTTTAGAACCTGAGTAGTTAATACTACATCACTGTCAATTGAATAGCCAATTAAAAGCAAGAAAGACATTACTCCTGCCAAGGACAAAGTCATACCCAAATAGTTTACAATTGCGAGAGTTAAAACAATATCAGAGAAAGCCGCAAGCATTACTGCAGTACTTGGGACTACTGTTCTAAATGTTATGAAAACGATAACTCCCATTAACAAGAAAGTAAGCAGGATAGAAAATCTAAGCTGCTTGTAAAAACCTTGCGAAGTTGCAGCCCCAGAAAATTCAGTGGAAGAATTATCCTCGGTTAATTTGTAACCAAGAAAAGATTCTAGTGCAGGCCTTAATTCGTCTGCTTTGGCCTTTGATTCAACAATAAATCCTTTTTGCTCTCCTGTCCTGAACTCGGAAATTTCTCGGACAACTATGTCAGGGAATTTTGGCAATAAAGCAGTTCTAACGTTATCCAACGAGGTTTTTGAGTCAATTACAGTTACAGAAGTTCCGCCTGTTAAAGTTACATCTTTTCGAATTATGTCCCCATTAACCGATTGAAAATGCCAGATGTAAACTAAAGCGATTAAAGTAAACAGAATAGGAATGAAAAGCATTGGCTTGTACCACTTATCATACCAATGTTTCTTAGCTGCGTGTTCTTGAGAGGAATTTTCCATTTTAGTATAGGATAATTAGGGGTTTTAAAGATTGCTATGAGCTAACTGGATGCACGAGTCAGTACACCCAGAACAAGTTCCGCGCTAACTCCAATTCTTACGAATTGAAGTGAATCGATCCCGAACAATCTGCGTGGATGCGTCGTAGGGGAATTGAACCCCTCTCTACTGCGTGGAAGGCAGTCGTTCTACCGATAAACTAACGGCGCTTGATTTAGGTATTGATTGTACTTTTTTAAATGTTTAGAATTTGCTGGTTTGATTAATTTAAAAAATTTCCCTATCTCATCTTTATTATAAAGATAAATATTCTTCTCAGCTAAACTTGCTTTAAATTCTAAAGAATTTAGCATTTTGAGTATTTCTTGCAAGAATTTAGAATCTGCACTTGAAATATTTAACACTGGCTCGTTTTTTCTCCTTGTATAAAAGCTCCCATCCGTATCGAAAAGGCCTTTAATATAAAATCTGGTCCATATTTCCTTTTTAAAGATAATTCTTGGAACTCTAAGTTTACCAATTTTATTTCCTACAGGAAGTCCAAAGGATTTGCTTAAAATTTCTATCAATTTTTTAGAGTAGGCTTTAAGACGAATTTTTCCATCTTGCTCATAAATTTTGAAGGACAGATTCAAATTCTTATCAAAAAGAGTTTTAAGATAATAAAAATACTCTTTTTCAAAGATATTGCCAGTTATGCATATTTCATAGGTTAATGTGTTCATATGTCCGTCACCGTTTATTACTCCAATTATTTCTGCCAGCGAATTACTCATTAGCAAAGTTGGAATCTCTTTTTCTAAATATTTTTCCTTGTAAATAAATATTTTATTGAAAATTTTTACTTTTCCTATACTTTCTAATTTTAGAAATATTTTTTCAGGAATAGAATATTCTCCTGAAAGATATTTAAAAAGCATACTTCGACTTATATTTAATTCAGAATATAATAAATTCCATGAATCTTTATTTTTCTTTTTTGCCTCAAGAAATAGTTTAATTCTGTCCCTCTCATTTAATCTCACAAATTTTGTCATTTAGAGTAGTAGTCTAAACAATATATAAACTTTACTTTTGGTCATAACCATTAGACCACTCGTGCTTATTATTCTTAAGATAAAGGCGTTTTAAAGTTTGTGTTACCTGAATGCGCCCGACAGCTCACGCAGAACAAGTTCCGCGGACCCTTAAACTTTTCAAGTTTAAGTGATTTGAACAAATCCTGTCAATAATGCGCCCGACAGGATTTGAACCTGCGACCCTCGGGTTAGGACCCCGATGCTCTGAATCCGGACTGAGCTACGAGCGCATAGTAATTGAGAGTTTTAGAGAGTTTTAAAGTTGGCGGTTTGCTGTAGAGGAAGATTGTTATAATTTGTTTTATAAAAAAAGACCTTTGCTTTTTTACCCATGACAAGATAAATTATTAAAAATAATGAAACTAATGATAATAAAACTATTTCTGGGAGAAAATAAAACACTCTTCCTCTTCCTGAAGTATAAAACAAATATATCGATAGAATAGAATAAAGTTTACGCAAAAGAATTAAGGAAATATGATTCATAAAATCTGCTATGCTTGAAGTTTCTATGGAGGATTAAGTGCTTTTTCTTATGCGGGGAGAAGGATTCGAACCTTCGTAAGCACTAAGCTAACGGAGCTTGAGTCCGTCCCGTTTGACCGCTCCGGCATCCCCGCATTATTTGTTTTGCTAATATCTGCTTTAAAACTAGAAATTTCAACGATTTAAAAGGTTGTTGTTTATGTAATAAATAATTTGATTTGATATCTGCTCAGGGGAAAGAAACGAGGCTTCCAGAACAAGGTGAGCGTATGCTTCCTGCTCAGTATAATCTATGCCGTAGATTTTTTTCCACTCTTGCCTTTCCGCTTCCTCGCGTTTCTTTAAAATTTGAAGAGCTTTTTCCTTTTTCAGAGAATCTCGAAAAGCTGAGCGAGTTGCTCTCTCTTCCAAACTAGACTCGAGCCAAATCTTTAAATCTGCACTTTTCAAAATGTAGAGGGAAAGTTTTCCATCAATAACATAACTGCCCTGCTCACCAAGGTTTACTTGCAGTTCGTCTATTAACTCGTGGAATTCCTTGCTTTTTCCGAAATCTGTCTGCCAAAGGTCCAGAGCCAAAGTACCCTCTGCAGTGCTTTTAGACTTAATTTTGGGAAGCTTTAATTTTCTTTGTTTGCAAAGGTCCAAGAAAGTCTTGGAATATGACTTGTCCTTGTATTTTCCTGCTGAGATGTCCTTGAACAACTGGCCTGGACTGAAGTATTCCAGGTTTAATTTATCAGCAACTATTTTCGCAGCTGTAGAGCTTCCAGAGCCAGGCAAGCCAGAAATTGCGATTGTCAACCCCTTCATCTCAAAAAAAAGAAACTTGGAGTTATTAAATTTTTTGATGGTAGAAAAAATAAAACAAGGTTTTATTACATTTGAGAGCACATAAAATTAAAAATTCAGAAAAATAAAAACTAAAGTGATAACAGCCACAGAAAACCTTGAAGAATTTAAAAAAGAAGTTGAAAAGCTTGAACTTGGAATAAATGTCGATGAAATTTTAAAGATTGATTTGCCTTTTTTGGAAGACCAGGAAAATTTTACAATTTTAAGCATTCCCTCCTACATCACAAGCGCCCATAATCTAATTATTTCCACTAAAGAAAAAACAATAATTTACGCGCCGCAAAAAAACATTAAAATGGACAAGAAATTTGAAAAACTATTGAAGAAAAAGAATGGTGACAGCACCGTTAATATATTTACGCTTCTCAAAAGCGTGCTTAGGAATTATTCTCACGAATTTGTAAGGATTAGGGATGAAATGAACAAACTGGATTTTGACCCTGAGCTTGAGTCTATAGAGAGAGCAGGCAGAGAACTGAGGAAACTTACTGACAGAATGGAGGGCTTGCTACAGATAATAATTGAGGTCAAAGAAGAAGAAATTGAGTGTTTTGCTCCCGAATTGATTACATTTGATTATGACCTGCTGAATGTGGAAACTAGATACTGGCTTGAAAGATGCCGCAGCCATGTCTACAGAATTGCCTCCTTGAGAACAAAGTCTGAAATGAAAATGAACCGAGAACTGAATGACACGATGAAAAAATTAACTGTGATAATGACGTTTTTGACTATTGTTGGAATTGTTGTGAGCGTGCCCGGAACTGTCGGTGCGATTTTTGGGATTCCAGCCTTGTCTGATGCCTATTTCACTCAGCATGTAACTTTTTTAGTCTGGACGCTAATTTCCACGACTTTATTGACGATAATTCTAGGTTTTCTTTACTGGAAGAGTTTGGGCTTGAAGAATCGCTGAATAGAAAAAAGAATACGGCATCTGTATTTCGCCTCTTGTGGGAGACTAACGTGCCAGACGCAACCAGCTTAACTTCTGTGTTCGGAATGGGAACAGGTGTTTCCTGGCGGCTATGGCCGTATTCAAAATTCAAGAAACTTGAAGGTATTTAAATCTTACTGGTTTTCTCTTAAGATGAGAAAAATGATATCCAAGAGCGAGGCAAAGAAGAAAATCGAGGAATTTTTCCAGAGGGAAAATTTCTCGCCCATAGAAGTCAAAAAAATAAAAAAACTGGCAATGAAGCTTAACCTCAAACTTCGCGATAAAAAGAAAAATTTCTGCAATAAATGCCTTTCAAAGCTAAAAGGCAAAATAAGAATTAATCAGATTTTTAAAAGGGTTACGTGCGAGAATTGCGGTGCTGTTAACAGGCTTAAGATTCAGTGAAAAAACTTGAGAGAGTTTTGTTTTTGTATGCTTCCAGTATAGTTATAAAATAACCTATTACAAGAGGGCCGATGAATAATCCCAGGAAACCGAAAAACAAAAGCCCCCCGACCATTCCTATTAAAACCAGAGCGTGAGAAATATTTGTCTTTTTGGAGACTATATAGATTCTAAACAAGTTGTCTATCGTAGAGACTACAATAAGATTGTAAAGAAGATATATTATCGCTGGGCCAGGCTGGCCAAGAGCAATTAAGTAAATTGTTGCTGGAACGTAAATTATTCCAGGGCCGAGTATTGGCATAACGCCAAAAATTGCAGCCAGAAGCGTGAGCAACACTGCATTCGGAATTCCAAATACTAAAAATCCAAGACCTGCAAGAGCTCCCTGTGCCAATCCGGCAACAATGTGGCCGTAGAGAATTGAGTTTGTAGTGTCTTTGAATTGCTTGACAAGAATTTTTTCCTGGGTCTTGTTCAATGGGGAAATGTCTGAAGCAAACTGCCTAAACTTTTCTTCATCTTTCAGGGCGAAAAAGAAAACGAATGAAATAATAATGATATGCAATCCAATAACTGCAAAGTTAGCAAGATAATTAAGCAGGGAATTAAGAATGGAGGATGTAATTTTGCTGATTGTGTTCTTGATGGTCAAATCAAACTGCTGGAGAACCTGAGGAGATAAATCCGGGAGAATTTTTTCCAGAATTCCAGTTATGTCTGCCTGCTGCAAAATCTGAAAAGCTGAAAAAGTCTGCTTAATAATGATAGGAATCAGAAAATACAAAGGTATGAAAATAATAGCTACGACTATAATGCTGACTATTGCGGCTGCAATAGATTCCCATTTGACAAATTTCTTAGCAAATTTGTAAACTGGAAAAAAAATGTAAGCCAGAATTAAGCCTCCGAAGATAGACAATACAACTGGGCGTAGAATCAGAAAAGTCAGGACTGCAAGAATCAGAAATAAAACAATGATTACTGTCCTTTTTACGTCCTTTTCAGTTATTTCCATATAGTGACTAATCTGATTAGATATATAAGTCTTTTCTTGAAAGTGGGAATTTTTTGATTCTAGACTTGAAGATTTTTATTGCATATATAAATAAAAACATTTTAACAATTAATTAGACTAATCAATATTCTGGGAAAAAAGGGCAAGTTTTTTTCTGCAGAAAAAATTTATAAACTAAGTTTTAGAAAATAAGAGATGGAAAACACAATTAAGAAAATTTTTTCTGGAAAAACTGATGAAGAAGTTCACTCGGAATTTTTAAAGTTTTCTCGCGGGATATTTGAGAACAGATATTTGCTCGAGGGAAAAAAGCAAAAGGACAGGTGGAGTGTTAAAACAAGCTCAGAGTTTGCGAATTTTCTTGTGCGGAGATACTTGGAAAAAATTTCCGGCAAAGTCAAGATGACGGGCGCAATAATCTGCACGTTTTCATTGCAAGGAAAGATTGAGTATGAAAGAGTAAAGCAATTTGCAGGGGTGAAGCAGCATTTGATCAATGCAGAAATTGAAGCCGCCAAAATAATTTCATTGATGAACGAGTTCCCGAGGGCGTTTTATGCGCTTTCTTTTTCAACTTCTGATGGAGAGTTGAAGATTAAGGCGAAGGCTCCGAAGAGCGCGAAGCCGGGAACAAAAACTAAAGATGATGAAGGACCTAGGGCTGATTTCTGCTCAATTAAAACTTCTGATGCTTCTCTTGTAAGCGACTTGTTTTTTGATTTTCCTAACTTCAACGAGATTGCTGTAAAACATACTTTGGACATAAATGAAATTGAAATTCCGAAAGGCGTTGCAGACCCTGTTCAGATGAGAGAGAAGTCAATCAGAAAAGGAACAGTAAAAAGATTAGTTGAAGTTGACGGAAGGAAAGAGATGAAAGAAATTAGTTTTGTTGCTTGATTAGGCCTCACAAATTTTACTTAAAGAAATATCTATGTATAACTGACCCTCGCAAGTGCAACGGCTGATTCCTTGAGAAGTTGTAACATAACAATAGGGAGGGTTGTTTGGGTCGCCATTTTTTGTTATTCTAGGCGTGCATAATGTTGATAAATGCTGATTTCTTTCATTAGGACAATTTGAAGGACAAACTTGACCAGATTGTTTATTTCTTATATCTAAAATACAGGCCGTAACCATATCTATCTTAGTATTTGCTAAAACATTTATTGCTGCCGAATCAATATCAACTACCTGATTAGGATGTTGTAAAATGTAAATGCAATCTGAAGAATGATAGTTTCCTGATTCTCCTTTAATGGGGAATACAACATTAAATTCTTTTGCGCTAGTATGCTTAACTGGAGGAAATGTTTTTGGGCAGGATTCAGCAGGAGGCTGTGAAGTTTCACTTATCCCACCGTTTTGACCAAAGCAAGCAAGCCCGCCAGGTCTAGGAGGATTATTATTTAATACGGCCCCTGGAGATTGAGTTGCTGGTGGGGGTGTTCCCCCAAACTCTTGACTTGTGCTTATAACTCTTTGATTTGCTGCAGCATTATCTGGCTTAGATTTCATACAATCACTGACGAATTGCTGAGCTTGTGAGTCAATGTCTGCAGGCGAGATTTTATTGCCGTTGTTCAATTCATTAACCCATTCTTTTTGTTGCGAGCAAAAATCTTTTTCATTTCCGACAGCAAATATTTCCCTTTCACCTTGTTTTATAGTCACTACGCAAGAAGCGGTTTGCGCGCATTCTGTTCCCGCAGTTTGCGCTCTTCCCTTAATAAGATCAGGACAAACACTAGCGTACTCTTTTCCACCAAGAGAAAAAATTTGTTCTATCATTGAAGCAGTAAGATAATAAACGCAAACTGACTCTCCGTCATCGTTAACTCCTTGGCTTGCACTTTCATTTAATGGAAGATTTAGATTGAAAGTTCCGCCATTCCTTTTAATATCATAAGTGTAAAACTCGCATCTGCCTGTAGAGACCGGTAATCTAACCCCTTGAATTCTTTCTTGTGAAATTACTCCGTTGTTAAGATTATTTTTTAATAAGGCTATTCCGGAATTTTCAACCTTGAATTTCCAGTTCCAGTTTTCATTTGAACTAGCGTCTTCGTAATTGAAAAAAGCCCTAATTTCAACCGGAAGATTTTCAATTGAAATCAGGTTTGGATTTTCTCCATGTGCAGGAAAACAAAAACCTTCAGAAATACTTTGGACGGGTGCGTACATTAATCCAATTGCTCCTATAATAAAGATAGTAATAAATAAACCTTTTTTCATCAGCAATTATAGATTTGCAGATTTATAATTGTAACTGGTTGGAAAAAGTCTTAATACCTCTATACTAAGACTTTGAGTGGGAAAAGGTGATTCAAAGTTTAGCGCGTATTGCTTAGTTCTTGCTGGATTGAAGAATTCTAAGATTTAGAATTCAATACCTTTTCTCGCAAGAACTCCTGAGTCGTAAGGATGCTTAACCTTGCGAACTTCAGTTACTAGGTCTGCAAGTTCAAAAACATTTGGCAATGGCATATGCGAGCCAGTTAAGATTAACTCTTGATTTTTCGGCTTGGATTTTATCAGTTCAATGACCTTTTGTTCATCTAACAGTCCTAACTGCACTGCGTAAAGAATTTCGTCTGCGATAATGATGTCGTATTTACCGAGACAGGACTGCAAATAATTTAAAGTCTCATTAACGCAGTTTTTGTGCTTGTCTTCATTTTTATTTTTCTCAAACCAGGAACCTATCCCAAATCGTTTAAACGAAAAACTTTCAAACGTTTCTAATGACTTGATTTCGCCAGGTATTTGCTCTTCTAAAGATGAAGCGCCATTTTTCATAAATTGAACCAAATGCACAGAGTAACCGTTACCGCAGGCGCGCAATGCAGTTCCAAGCGCTGAAGTTGTTTTGCCCTTTCCAGTTCCGTAATAAATGCTGACCTGGCCCAAATGTGATTTTTCCATAAAATTAAATATATCCTGATTAGTTAAACTTAATTGTTCAACTAATTATGTGCTATCCACTGACATATGTCATACCCTAAAATAGACTTCTGAGGGAGACTT
>CAYZNI010000015.1:0-20803 GCA_964479755.1 Candidatus Woesearchaeota archaeon | reverse complement strand
GAGTTTTTAGTTTTTCCCAGCCGCAGCAAGCTGCGGGGTATAACGATTAAATAAATCAGCACATTCAAAGCAAAAAGAAAAATAAGCAATAAATATTAAGGTTGTTAATGTTTTTGGGTTTAACTTTCTGCTATTATAAATTTCACCTAAAACTAATACCTAACCCTGCTGAAATAAACATCTCCCAGAGACGCACAAATTTAAAGTATTAGGGTTATGGTCGTCGCATTCTCCTTCCGATTCACATCTAAGACAATTTGGAATTGGAACAACCTGGCAAAATCCATTTTCAACAAACTCAAACGTACAAGGGTCGCCGTCGCTTGAACAGCAGTCAGGGTCCTCTGAGTCAGTCAAGCCATCGCAGTCGTTATCCCATCCGTCCTGACACGATTGCAGATTATTCTCCTGAGTACAACAATTTTCAGCGCCTGGACCTCCGCAAGTCCCGCCATCACAAGAGCAACAAACACCAATATCTCCTCTTGGAGAACAAACAGAAGTTGAAGAAATCGTTCTAGTTGTGCAACCATTTGTTGTTGGATCTCCCTCTATAGCTTTACCGGTTATTGTAGAAATCAGGCTACGGAAAAAATTTCCAACCCCTTTAGAAATTATTTTCTTAGCTAAAAAACTTTCCTCAGCTTCAGCAATTTTCGTTTCTTGATCCGGTGTAACTTGAGGTTCGATATTTATAAGAGAACCGCAACAAGTTTCTGTAGTGATTGAATTTAGTTTACAAGCATCTCTAGAAGTTGAAGTTTTAGTGGTGCATCCGGGAGGGGCATAATAAACATCTTTTCTGAACTTAAGGAAAATAAAAAGAGCTAAGACCAAAATTGCCAATAATGCTACAATAATTATCTTCTTATTAATCTTGCTAGAAAGGATTTTCAAAACAGCACCTCCCCTCGGAAAATGTTCCGGGTTTTCTGCATTTGCCACATGAGCAAACCCATTGCGCCCCGTTTACTATGCAATCTCTATTTGCCTTACAAATGTAATTATTAATAATATTCAAACCTTCAGTGCAAACTCCATTTGAACAGCGCTCTCCTGTCTTAAAATCGCAAACGAATTTTCTTATATAATGTTTTTGCATAAGTTTGTCAAAATAACAGCTAAAAACGCTGTTGGAATAACATCCTGTTGAGCCATCGCAAGGAAGATTGGATAGTGAAGCAGGCACGCAGTCAGAATCCAAGATAAATGGAGCTGTATCAGGAGCCATGTTCAAACAATCAGGGTCGCAAATTCCATCACTTATTCCTTGTGAATTTATTTCATTTTGGCAGAGTCCATCGATTGAGCTAGCAAAGCAGTCCTGCAGACAAAACTCTGCGTTTTCTGCTTTTTGGCAGAGTCCATCGCCGCACAAATCAGCAACGTCGTATAATGATCTTTGAGCAAGAACAATAGGAACAGGAAATCCCGAAATTGTCTGCTCAAAGCTTGCACTAACAGCATTTGGAGCATAAGGTGCAACCACAACAAACTTTTGTCCTTCAAGACTTGCGCAGGGGGGAATTATCACTCCAGACATTGGACTTTCAGGATTATTTGGATCTTCAGGACCTTCTGCAATTGCCTCTCCAGGAAGGATAACAGGCGCGCTGGAAATTTGGTTGCCAATAGCACCATAAAAATTTAGATTATATCCTGTTTGCCCACCAATTCCAGTATAACCATTTACTTCATTTCTTAGTATAATATCTCCAATTGTAAAAGTATTACGCCCTCCATCATCAGCACTACACTTCATTTCAATTATCATTAACCTTTGTGCTGTTGAATTAGCAATGCTAAACAGAATTATTAACAACAAAAAAAAGAAATACCCTTTTTTCATCTTTCTTTTACTCCGTTTTTATTGATAAACCTTCTCGTCATGGAACATTCCCCCACAATGCACGAAGATACGCCTCATCATTTAGATAATTGTCTTTGCAAGAACGATGAAATAAATCAGGAATAGGAACATCTGTCCTATTATTACAACTTTCACGATTATTTAATTGGCAAGCAAATGTTTTAGCAGAGGATAGTTCACACATTATGCAGTTTCTTGGATTATTGCAATCAAGCTTAACATATGTAGTTTGGTTTCTTAGATAATTATAATAATCATATATTCCAAAAGTATGTCCTAGCTCATGAACTGTCGTTTTATGAATATTATAAGTAGTACTTGCAGCAGCAACAATAACTTCATAACCGGGCATACCTGTTGCAACTCCAAGGTAAAAATTATCTATCTCAGGGGCGTTTAAAGCGAAAACTACTTTATCAGAACCAGCTATTCTATTTGTTGTAAAAGGATGAGGATTTCTGCCGAATTTAAAAGGACCGCAATCTAGTATGGAATTCATCACATTATTGTTAAGCGTGCACACAGACATAGGCCATCTGGGATCTTTGTAACAATAAAGCTCAAGGGGTTGGTTGATCCTATAATAATTGAATTTGCTGTTATACTCATTTAAGACCGAAGTAGTTTTAAACTCATTTACAGCAAGATTTGTGAAATCTGCATATTGTTGAAGCTGAGATGGATTATTCCCGTTGTACCCCCCCATTGATGCAGAGCTCCCTGTATTTGCGTTAGCAACAAAATAAATATTGATTTTTTGTTCAGGGTTGCCATTAACTTCAATCGCAGAACAACTTTGTCCTACGCCAGGGTTTCTAACATTCATTAAATATTGTCTATGACTAAAAGAAGCATCTGACGAATACATATATATATTGTAAGCTTCAATTTTAAAAACGTAATACCCTGTTTCTGAAAAACCTCCAATCAATCTCCCAGAGAACTCCCCGTCTGTAGCAGCCCCGTCGTTGTGAAGCCCATCATCAAACAATACGGCACTTGTGTCTTGCCATGAAGATATTTGGTTTAATTCATCATCATTAGGATAGTGGTTAAAATAAAAATATTTCAATGCCACAAATAAAATAGGATTCGCGCTGTTTATTTTTACCTTGAAATTAATATCTTGATGCGTAGATACACTAGTTTGACTTAAGCTAAAATTATTTATAATAATTAAATTATTGAGGTTATTATTAGAACAAATTCCTGTAACAGAGTTGCAATTTTGCCCAGAAGGACAACCGCACAAATCACATCTTGCCTGATAAGTTCCCAAGTTACCCTGACCATTATAAATACACAAAATTGGCTTTGTCTGAGAACACTGATTTTCTTGGGTTCCATCAACACAAATCACAGGACATAGATGTTGTCCTTCATCAACCAACCCGTCGCAATCATTATCTTTATTATCGCAAATTTCAGATCCATAAGGAATTCCTTCAGCAGGATTATTTCCGCAACATCGACCAACTCCAAGCCAAGTATATCCTTGCGCTATGCACGCTGACTGACTACTTTCAAGACAAACATCCGGAGCAACTCCATTAACCAGATTATTATCTTTTACTCCATCGCAGTCGTTGTCCAAGCCATCACAATACTCGTCAGAAGGTAAAATAGCATTACAAGACCTCCAAACACCATTAACGCAAGTTTGAGTTCCTAATCGGCAAACACCTACACTATTAACACCGCACTGTCTGAAAGCTCCGTTCTGACAGGTACATGGCGATTCATCAACCAGCCCGTCGCAATCATTATCTTTATTATCGCAAATTTCTGACTGTGGATTTCCTGGAATAGCATTACAAGCTGTAGTCGTTTCGGTTGTGCAAACATTAATCCCTGTACTTCTGCAAGCCCCAACACCAACAGAGCATTCTTGCCCAAGTCCAGGAAAACCTTCGTCAATAAGCGCGTCGCAATCGTCATCAATACCATTACATTTTTCATTCGGAGGATACAACCGATTATCATTAACAGGACAACTAAAACCGCACAATTCATAATCTTGGCAGCTACTCCAAGATTTGCACTGTAAGTTTGGCTCATCAAGCTGCCCGTCACAATCGTCATCAATACCATTACTGCAAATTTCAAGAATAGGCTGCAAATTACTTGAAATGCAAGCCCCCCACTCGCTTGCTGGCTCTATAACTCCATTGCATAATGCGCTGCTTCCAGAGCATTTTTGCCGAGAAAATCTAGTTTGGTGGCCGGCACATCTTCCCAGCCCATTACAGGGCTGGCTTTCAGTTAAACTGCTGGCGCAAACTCTGTTAGAATCAAAAAAAGTTCCAATAGGGCTACAGCAAGGACCATCAGAGGGATTACACTGCAAGAGAGAAGGATAGTTTACTTTAAGCTCAATTTCGTTATCATAATAATCACTGCAAGCTGAAAGAAAATTATTTTGATTTTCAGAACTGCAAAAGCCTCCAAAATTTCGTATTCTTACAACTAAAAAAGAGCCCTCTTGCACAAACTGCCCATTCCAAGAATACCAATGCATTTTTGTTGGATTGCTGAAAGAGGTCTCTGGACAGCCATTGCCTCTGTGCTGCTGAATATAAACTGGAGATCTTTGGACACTCACATCGTCAATCATTATTTCTTCCCAACGATCCGTATTTAATATCGTTGAGGGAGAACATCCGCCTGTACCGCCCGAACAACTCTCTGCACTGGAAGGAATCTCATTCAGATAAAGTTTTACACTGTGTCCATTAATCCACGTTTCACCCAAGAGTGTGCGCACATTATTTTGTGATTTGACGTTTTTAGAAAAAATTAAAACAAAAATAATTCCAATAAATAAGATGATAAATAGAAAAGACAATACCTTTTCTCCTTTTTTTAGCATATTATTTCCTAAACATTTTGATTATTAATCCTTTTTATTACAAATTAAATACCCTTCTTCAGTTCCTCAATCTTCTCTCTTATAGCCTCAATCTCGCTCTGTAAAGTCAAGTCTCGTTTCATCTCTCTATCTTTTTTCCTGTCATCAGCGCTCTCAAATTTAAAAGTTGTCTTTGGCAATATTCTCTCCAAATTGCTAAGCATAGACAAAAGTTCCTCAACTTTCATTTTAAATGCGATTTTCAGTAAAAATTCCTCTTTTCTCATCTGCTTGAATATCTGCAGGTTGTTCAAAATCTGCAACAGCTCAAGCTCAGTCTGCAAGAAACTTTTCTGCGCATAAACTTTCCCTCTTCCAGAAATACCCACAAATTCAGACTTCATTCCAGCTTCTCAAATAAGTTATTGTTAATTTCCTGAATTCTCTCCTTCGCAGCCATTATGTCTTTCTCCCAAGCCGCTATTTCCTGTTCTTCCCTCAACTTGACCTCGCGTATTTTTCTCACCATATCGTCAATATCCTCAAGTTTCGCAGCAATCTCCGACATCATCTTCCTAGCAGTGTAATACCTGTCAATCCTTACAAAAACCTCTTTCTTCCCAACCTCATTTTGACTATGAGATTTCATAGGAGTAGTCATAGAAGACCTCATTCTATCCTCGATTCTGGGTATTCTGCTTTCATCTTCTTTTCTATTCTGCTCCACTCTCGGAAGACTTCTCTCAGGAGGCATAAACCTTTTCTCATCTTCATTATCTTCATCCTCATCCTCCATTACACGCTCTTTCTTATCCATCTGTGTCGAAGACTGCCAGTCATCCATTTCAACAACTTTTATCTTCTTTTCATCCTTGCCTGCATTTGTGATGGGCGGCATGCTCGGGGGTGGTAGCGTCGGCAGAGATCTATTATCCGGATGTGAAAACGCGTCTTTTATCATTGCTTGAGAAAATTTGTTCGAGGTCGGTGAATCCGGAAAACTAGGCAGCGCATGCTTCTCACTCTCCAATCCAAAACTCAGCCCTGCCTCTTTTGGCATCGGCAAATCCGGCAGTTTTCTGTCATCCTTTTTTCCAAATAAGCTCATTATAACCTCTCTTTTTCGCTCACACAAAGAACAAATCTGCATTAAAAAAGGTTTCGGCGAATCCTTTTAAGCACAAGTTGGAGATTATTGCGCTTCCCTGAAAAGCTAACCAAGCCCAACTATTGAGCGCGCCATTCTGTTTTTCTAAAATCAAATTAATTACAGTAAATAAATTCGAAATTTCAGCAATTTGTCGTTGATCATTTGGAGGGCATATTGCGTCTTTCACTTTGATTTTATTAACTTTGTGTAAAAAATCATAATATATCCGCATAACCAGCACCGCAACACTTCACAGCCATTATTAACGCCAAATGCCTGCCTGGTCCTGGACTAATTTTTCATTGAAAATCTGCAAGTGAGGCCATAGAAAGATTTTTAATCATGCTAATTTAAAATATTAAATGAGCAAGAAAATTTCAAAAAAAGAGCCGGAAACAAAAATTCAAGAAAAAATTCTTAAAAAAGTAATTCCAAAATTCGGCGGAACAGGCTCCGAAAAGCTAATAGACTTGCTCTACGACAAGCAAAACGTCAACGAATTCTTTATTGCTAAAAAAATGGGGCTCACTATAAACCAAACCAGAAACATGCTCTATAAGCTTGCCGACGAAGGACTAATCCAGTTCGTCAGAAAAAAAGACAAGAAAAAAGGCGGCTGGTACACATATTTCTGGACTCTGAAAAACAAGAGAATTCTCCAAAAATACCAGGAAGAGCTCCAAGAGGAGTTGGAAAAACTCAATCAGGAACTCAAAAAGCGTGGCAGCGAACGATTTTACTTCAGCCCTAGCATAGAAGTCGAGTACACTGAAGAAGAAGCTATGTTGAACGACTTCATTTGCCCCGAAACCGGCGAAGTCCTTCAATTAAGAGACAGCACTCCCCTAACAGAAAAAATCAAACTAGACATTAAACGCATCCAAGATTCTCTTGCCTCCCTGAATACAGAAATTGGTGAAGTGGAGAAAAAAGAGCACAAATCAATTGAAAGAAAAATTAAGGCAGAGAACAAGAAAAAAGAGTTGGAAAGAAAACAAAAGCGCCTCGAGAGGGATAAAGAAAAGAGAAAGCTAGAAAAACAAAAGGACAAAAAGTCAAAATCTAAAAAACCAAAGAAAAAGAGATGAACTATTCTTTAAATTCTCGGAGAAGACAAACTTTTTCTGAAAGACTAAAATTTCTTTCAACCACAGCCTGGCTTATAATCATTACAACTTTCATCTCTCTTTTCGCTTTCGTTCTATTTTCTCTCTCAGAATCATATTTAGATTATCTCGCTCTCAGGCCCTCAAATATTCTGCAAGGCAAACTCCTCTGGACGATAATTACTCATATTTTTGTTCACGGAAACCTGCCGCACCTTTTGATGAACATGTTTGTTCTGTTTTCTCTTGGTTCACTCTGTGAAAGAATCATTGGCAGAAAGCGTTTCATCTGGTTTTATTTAGCCTCTGGAATTTTTGCAGGTTTGCTCTCTGTTTTCCTCTCTGGCTTTTTTGGCACTGCAGGTCTGGGCGAAAAAATCTTCGGCTCTCCTGAAATTTATATGGTCGGCGCATCCGGCGCAATTTTCGCCATCGCAGGGCTTTATGTAATGCTTCTTCCAAGGCTAAAATT
Source organism: Candidatus Woesearchaeota archaeon (assembly GCA_964479755.1). Taxonomy (GTDB): domain Archaea; phylum Nanobdellota; class Nanobdellia; order Pacearchaeales; family GW2011-AR1; genus UBA73. The sequence goes on along the minus strand of CAYZNI010000015.1, from coordinate 13,357 downwards.
TATGATAATTTTCCTTCCGTTTTTTTCTCTTCCGGCATACATAATGGTGCCTTTGATGCTTTTCGTGATGTGGATAGCATCCATTGTTGGCGGCTGGCCAATCGGCAATGTGGCGCATTTCGGCGGTTTCATCGCTGGCCTAGTCTTTGGCTTCTACTTAAAAACAAAGTACAGGAATAAAGTTAAAAAACTCCAGAAACTATTTCATTGAATGATAAATAAGAGGTTGAACACTGGAGAGCAGTTCTCCGAAGCACTTGAATACTTGAAAGAAACTAAAAACTATATCTTACTCGCAATTATTTTGTTCTTCAGTAGCTCACTCTTCGGCTATCTTTTTAGTTCCAGACTTGGTTTTTTGGACGAACTTCTCAAAGACTTAGTGCTTAAAACTGAAGGGCTGAACACTCCGCAGCTAATATTTTTCATCCTCCAGAACAACCTGCAAAGTGCGTTAATCTCTGCCCTTGCTGGAATTTTTTTCGGATTAATCCCAATCGCAAACGCGATAATTAACGGCACAGTTCTCGGATACGTTCTCAGCCTTACCGCGCAAAAAGAAGGATTTTTGGTTTGGTGGCGCCTTCTTCCTCACGGCATTTTTGAGCTCCCGGCAATCTTTATTTCTCTGGGCCTTGGAATTAAATTAGGCTTCTCTCTGCTCAAGCGCGAAGACCGATCCGAAACTCTCCGCGAAAGATTCTACAAAACCGCCAACACTTTTCTTATGATAGTCATCCCTCTTCTGATTATCGCAGCCTTTATAGAGGGAATTTTAATCGGTATTTTCAGATAAATTTTTAAAAACTGATTAAATGCTTTTATTTTAGTATTTTTGGTAAATTACAATGAGTTGTGCAAATTGGCGCCTAACACTATGGACTGGTAATCTTTGTTTTGACAATCTGGCCCTCATTACTTAGCCCCAGGCTTACTCAAAGAGCGATTATTGCATTAGAATTAATCATTCTTATAACTGCTTGGTCTGGCATTGATTGCAAATGGTGCAAAAACACTTCTAAATCCAGAAAGTAAGTTTTGCATTAAATTTTGATTGTTACAAGTTTTTGCATAATAGCTATTGCCTTTTTTTTCGTAAACATAAAAAAAGATAACATAAGCACAATAATTAACTTTAAATTGCTCTCTTTCTTGAAAACTAAATGACCCTCGACCACGTATCTGAAAAAAGCATTGAAGAATTAGACTCAGAAATTGAAACAGAAAACTTCAAGAAAGTTGAGGCTGCTCTTTTCATTGCAGGCAAATTCCTCTCAGTTCAGGAACTTATAACTCTAACAGACGTAAACCCAATTTTTCTTAAAAAAATCCTGGCAGACCTGCAGGACAAATACAAAAATTCCGGAATTACAATTGTCCAAAAGGACAATTCATGGAAGATGGATGTCTCTCAAGATTACACCTGGATGGTTAACAAGCTCGCCACAGGTTCCTCTGAGTTTACAAAAGCCGAACAGGAAACTCTCGCAATGATTGCCTACAAGCAGCCAATGAAGCAATCAGTCGTTATTAAAATACGTGGCAACAAAGCCTACGATCACATTAAAAAATTCGTTGAACTCGGCTTGCTAAATAAAAAGCGCATCGGGCACACTGCGGAACTCACCCTTGCAGAAACTTTCTATGAATACTTCCATGTAAACAAAGGTGATAAAATCGAAAATGGCATTCAGCTGGATTGACGGCGTGTTTTTTTTCTACATGTTCGTCGGCTTTTACATGTTAAGCCTGTTCATTTTTGTCTATGTTCCAAACAGAAAAAAAATCTTTTCTTTCCCCCCTTGCAAACCCGAACCAGTAAGCATCATAGTACCTTGCTACAATGAGGGAGAAACAATTGGCAAGACAATTGACTCTCTCTTGAATCTGGATTACCCAAAAAATCTGATTGAAATAATCGTTGTTGACGACAAATCAAAAGACAATTCAGTAAAGATTGTAGAAAAGTACACAAAAATACACAAAAACGTCAGGCTGATTGTAAATAAAAGAAATTCAGGAGGCGCTGCCGAGCCTACAAACATCGGTGTCAGGGCAGCAAAATATAATTACATCGCTGTAACAGATGCAGACTCTTCACCTCAACCTGATGCCTTGAAAAAAATGCTCGGCTTTCTCCAAGAAGACCCTAGAGTGGCTGCAGTCACCTGCGCCGTACTAGTCAAGCACCAAGAAACCTTAATGCAAAAGCTTCAGGCAATTGAATACGTAGTCATTGGCTTTGGTAGGAAAATCTTGGATTTGATAGATTCGGTTTACGTAACTCCGGGGCCATTCGCGCTCTACCGAAAAAAAAATCTTATCGAAGTCGGTTTGTTCGACACTGAAAACCTCACTCAAGACATCGAAATTGTCTGGCGCCTTATCGCTCACGGCTACACTGCCCGAATGTGTCTTGCAGCAAAGGTTTATTCCGATGCTCCAAAAAAGCTCAGGCAATGGTGGCGGCAAAGAATTCGCTGGAACATCGGCGGCACTCAGTCAATTTTGAAACATAAAAAATATATCTTCAAAAAAGGTATGCTTGGAGCCTTCATCATTCCTTACTTCACCGCCTCCCTCTTCCTCGGCCTGGTTGGATTGGGGATGTTTATTTATCTTACAACCAGAAGGCTTATTTACTATTATCTCTCAACAAAATACTCTGTTTACGCCCAAACCGCCATATTTAAGTTTAGTGAATTCACTTTCGCACCCTCAATCTTAAACTATCTCGGCGCTGTTATGCTGATACTGGGTGGCGGCTTCACATTAGTGATGATTTCAGTTATGAATGAGGCAGGCGTTAGAAACAGGAACATTTTTAATATTGTTATGTACCAAATTATATACTTGACTATATATCCATTTATAATGATTCACGGACTATCAAAACTAATCAGGGGAAAATACTCGTGGTAAGCGCAAAACACGCATTCTGGCAGGCCCTAGTCTTTACGATAGTTATTTTTCTGATTGGATTTCTTATGGGCTTCGTTTTAGAAAACACCCGCTCAAATGAGGTGGAACTTGCTCTTAAAATTTCCGAAATAAACCTGCTCGACGAGCAGGTTAGAGTGAAAGGCATTAATCAGTTCAATATAAGTTGCAGCTCAACAAAGTCAAATACATTGAAATTCGCAGATAAAATTTACAAGGAAGCCTCACAATTAGAGCTTTTCGATTCCTCGGCAAAATTCACCAATGACTTAAAAGTTTTGCACAAAAAATACGACCTTTTGAGGATGATTCTCTGGATGGAGGGTATTGACCTCAAAAAAAACTGCGGAGAAAATATTCACACCGTTATTTACATTTTTGATTATGCCTCTCCAGACATCAACAAAAAAGCCCTTCAGGCTTCAATTTCCAAAGTCCTCGTTGATTTGAAAAACAAGCACGGCGACAAAATCCTACTCATTCCCATTGCAGGAAACCTAAATTTAGAGTCAGTGAATTTAGTAATGGAAAAATATGGCCTTGAAAACGCGCCGGCAATAATAATAGACGAGAATATCGTTATAAGAGGGGAAACCTCTCTTGAAGAACTCGAAAAAAATATCTTTGAATCCAAATTCAGCAAAGCAAGTATCTCTTAGAACGGGAGTTCCCTTCTCTTTCTGGTGAATTAAACAATATTTAATTGTTATTTTCTACACTAAATAATAATAAAAACCCTTATTTTCTTTAAAAATCATGGATTTCGAGTTACAAGAAAAAATCGTGGAAGCTCTGGAGGATGGCCGAATCGTCCGAGTCACCGAATCTTACGCGAAAAACGAAGGACTCGCAATTCTAAGAAAACCTTCTTTTCAGGAAAACAAGCCCCAAACTCAGCAACAGCAAATTGAAAAGCGCGGCTCCTCAACCTCCTTCGCAATAAAAGAGTCAATTATGAAAGCTCCTTCTTGGAAAGAAAAGCAGGTAATTGCAGAACTAGTCCCGAATTTTCACTGGCAAATCCGTGTAGAAAGAAAAAAGCACAATCTCACAAAAGCTCAGCTTGCAAAAGCTATAAATGAAAGCGAAGAAAACATTAAACTTTTAGAGTTCGGCAAGCTTCCAAGTGAAGATTTTGTTCTGGTCAATAAACTCCAAAGATACTTTAACATCAACCTTAGAAAGGACGGACAAAACTTCACAGATTCCGCCTATAAGATGTTAAACTCTTCTTCATCCCAATCAACTGCTGTGAAATTCGACAAAAACCAGCCCGCCGCAAAGCCCGACTCGAAATCCCTGACAGGCTCCGATGTTGATATTTCTGCAAACGAATTGCTATAAAATCAAGTAAAAGAGATAGACTTATTTGAAAAGTACCCTCCTGCTAGAGCCCTAATAAAGTTTTGAAAGAAACCAACTAGAAAAAAATTAACCCGATTTGATATTTGCCTTCATCAGTCAAGGTCCTATTTGGGGCAATATTTTATCCATTTGCGTCATTTATTGTCATTCCAACATCATGTCCTTCAAGAGAATAATCTGCCTTTAACAAATATATCGAAATGGCAAAGTTAAATAATAAACCAAATAAAAAAACGAAAGTTGAAATCTTCATAAAGAGCCCCATCGGATTTTATTAACAAAACTTCGCCCAACCACTCTTATCCGAACCTTTCAATAATTTAATTCAAAGATGCCGAGCGCGTTCGGCGCTTCGCGCCTCACAAACTATTGGGGCTATTTTTTTGGTTTAATTTATGCCTGTCATTTATGTAGCTCTCAAGTTCAAATTTTTAACATTAAAAAAGTCAAACTCACCACGTTCACCGCCATCCCAAACCCCAATTTCAACTCCTCCTGCTTCCTTTCCTTTCAAATTCCTGAATTTAATGCTTGCACCTAATGCAAGAGTATGGGCATAACCCAAATCCCTAATTAATTTCGCTTTTTCTGCCCAATCCAAAATTTGATCCTCTCCTGCTGCTTCAATTAACACCCTATCCAATACCTCTCGCGTCTCTATCTCTAATTGGCTCGCTTTAGAATTATCGATTTGAGAAATCGAGGTCACATATTCTGTTTTGCCCAAATTTGTTTGCGTCGCAACTCTCTGAGAATTGCAAAGATTATTAGAAAAACCTGTCAAGACAACCCCGCCTAGCAAAGCCAAATTGTATTTCCAACTTCGATTACTCATAATATCACAGAAAAATATTGCTATTTAAACATTATCGCACTAAAGTAATATTACAAAAATTTTCTCCTTAACCAATAAATGCAAAGAATTAACTTTAAAAACTAGCTTTTCATTCATAATTAATGAAGAAAACTTATATCGCCATAATAGTTTTTTCTTTATTTCTTTTCACGATTATTGCTTATGTTTCATTAAATAATAACCCTTCTCCTTTGCCTCCAGCAAAGCAGAATAACGAGACTTCTCTGCGCTATGACTCAACAACAGCGCAACCTCTAAATATAGACTCAATTGCTAATTATTTAGAAAATTGCAGCAATAACTCAACTTATCGAGATGACTGTGTGATAGATCAAAATATTTCCGAAAAAGATATTGCAAAATTAAAGTTAATACAAAATATCAAAGGAAATTTGTTTAATTCTGGTATTCCAAAATATACAGAGACAGTTTGGTCATTTAGATACCAGAGAATTATAGTTAGAAAGAATAATGAAGCCATTTCAATTTGGAAATCAAATAACAATTATTTTATAACATTTAGTAGTGGAATGGTTGATGTTCCAGCCTATCAACAATCAAATACTTACTTAATCGAACCACTTGACAAACAAACAGAAACTCAATTACGTCAATAAAAAATCAAACCTTTCTCTCCGCTCTCTTAACTTCCCTTTCAATTTCTTTCAAAGTCGCAATTTCTTTAACTCCTTTATCAGGCCTATATGCTGTGATTCTTGGAAATCTCATCGCATACCCTGAACTATAAGAAGGTGAAGTCTGAATATTCTGATAAGTCACGGCAACCACTACTTTCGGTTTAACTACAACCTCTTTTCCAGATTCAGAAGTTATCAAAGGTTTCAAAATTTTTGTCATTTCATCATAAGTAGTTCCTTCATCGCCTTCAAGCTCCTTTAACCCTGAAGAAACTTTTCCAACCTCCAAAAAATTTTCTCCTTCTTTGCAGGCTACAGTATATGAAGTCAGCCATCCTCCTCTTTTTCCCGAGCCATACTCTGCACCGACAATTACCAAATCCAGATCATTAACTATAGGTTTTAACTTCACCATAAAGCCAACTCTGCGCCCTTGCTGATAGGCTCCGTCTAGATTCTTTACCATAATTCCTTCCTCTCCAGTTTTCAAGGCTTCATCAAAAAACTTCATCGCTTCTTCCTCGCTGTCAGTCACGATTTGCTTTGCAGGCCTTATCTTCAGCTCAACAGCTTTGACAACCTTCTCCAAAATCTTTCTTCTCTCTCTAAAAGGCACATTCATATAATTTTTCCCATCAAAATAAATCACGTCAAATACATTAACCTCAACCGGCAATTCTTTTTCCAATTTTTCTATTTCATATTTTCTCTTTATTCTTTGCGATATCGCCTCAAACGGCCTTGGAATTTTCGTTTTTGGATCATATCCTACAACTTCGCTGTCTAAAATAAAGTCCTTCCCCTTTACATATTTTCGAACAACATCAACCACGTCAGGAAACTGCTTAGTGACATTTTCCAATCTTCTGGTAAACAACTTCACATCCTCATCTTTCTTGTTTATCATAACTCTAAATCCGTCATACTTATGCTCAATAGCTGCAGGCTTTCCGCAAATCCTAAAAGCTTCTTGTATGTCAGTCACCTTGACTGGCAGCATCACATTCATTGGTCTTCCAAGCACAACATCAATTTTGTCAAGTTCTTTTTCTCCTTTCCTTGCCGCATCCAAAACTGCTGCAAAATCATTCAGCAAATCATACGCAACCCCTATTTTTTCAACAACCTCATTTTTCCTCTCCCCAAAAAATGCTGAGGCTATCGCATCTCTCAACGTCCCATCGGCAACTCCGACCCTCAACTGACCCAAAAGGGTTCTAACAACATACTTCGCCTCTTTCCCACTGGCATTGCCTAAAAGTTCAGCAACAATATCTAATTTTCCCTTCACAGCCCCCTTCCCTTGCACATCGAACAGTTTTCTCAAATTCAAAAATACTTTTTTAACTGTCAGTTTCTCTGAAAACAAGCTAACTTGTTTTTTCTTTCCAGCAAACTCCTCAGCAATCTCCCCAAGGTCGCCAATTTTTTTATACTTTGAAAAAACATCCTCTTCTTTGACTCCAAATGCAAATGATATCGCCTTCGCTGCAAGCTGATCAGAAATTCCAAACTCTCGGTCATCAAAATCCGCAAACACTCTTCCCTTTAACAGATAAACCCAAGGGCTCTCGCCTTCTTTGTCAAGTCTTAGCAAGAAATCCGCCAAAATCTTTTCCTTTTCCAACCTCTTGGAAGTATCAAACAGCGCATCATAAATCTCTACAAACTCCGAATACATCATTTCTTTCATATCAGGAAAAATCAATAAGATTATTTAATTGTTTTTAACTGATTTTCAACTTCCTTCAAAACTTCCTCTGCCGAAATGCTCTTGACAAGTTCTTCGTTATATTCATCCATTCTCTCCGGAAAAAACTCATAAAGCCTCGGAGAAACTATCTTCTTCAGCAATCCATACCCCTCAACCTCATTGGGTGAAGTACAAAAAAACAGCCCAATTGTCTTTTTATTCAGTGCCAAAGCGACATGCAAAGTAAAACTATCCCCGGACACAACCACATTACATCTCTCAATTAGCGATGCAAACTCAACATCGCTATTTCTAACATTATTTCTCAAAACCTCAATTTTCTCTTCCCTCAACTTCTCTAAAAAATTATCAATTCTTTCAGCCTCATCTGGTCCGCCAAACAATAGTATTTCATAATTTTTTTTCTTGGCCATTCTTACAAATTCTTTCAAATTGTCTTCATGCCACGCCTTCGATGGCCACCTGGGCGACGCTCCAAGATGAACACCAATCAGTTTGTCAATTTTCCTGCCTCTTAAAAACTCCTCGGCATATTTTTCATCATTCTCACTTAAAAAAATTCCTACATTATTCTTATCATTTTCCAGCTCTGCAGCCTCAAACATCATTTCCTGATATGTTTTTTTGTTCGTTTTCTTTAATTCATCATCAAACAATGTATTCAAATAATATTCCGCCCCCAAATTAAAAGCCGAGACAAATCCTTCATTCTTGAAAAACCCAAATTTTTTCTTCGCCTTCAGTTTCTCAGCCAGCTCAGTCGCCTCATCATCAATGTCAAAATTAAAAAGAAACTCAAATTCATCCGCAGAACTAAAGGGCAGCGCTGCCAACTCGTTTATAAAACCTGCCCTTAATAACAATTGTCTAACATTTTGCCTGCAAATCCAGACTATTTCGCATTTATATTTATTCTTGATAGCCCGAACTACTGGAATCGTCCTTACCACGTCGCCTTTGGCGCCAAGCTTTATTACAGCAATTTTCATAGAAAAACCTTTGCTTGAAAATATTTAAATCTATTTCCAGATTGTCAAAATCACGGCAGGAACACATAGGTTTACCAGCCAATATAACGCGTTTATTGAATATAGTTTCCAGGATTTGCCTTCCCACAAAACCCCGCCCAGCAAAGTCGTCGCAGCAAAAAAACCAAGCCAAACCCAAAATCCGAGCTGCAAGGCCTCAATATAATTACTTAATTTTAAAAAATCTACAAAATGCGCAATCGCATAAACCATCATAAAAGTTCCAACAAAATTTATCAGCATCAATTTCCACATTCCTTTCATCTTTGAAGGATCATTTTTTACGTTCATTTCCTTTGCCCACGCTTTTCCAAAAAGAGGCCCATACCACAAATAGCCTATCATAAAACAAGCAATTGTAGACACTAAAACGGCAACATAATTAATGCTTACACTCTCAAAAACCATATATTTTATAGAAAAACATAATTTATATACCTATCCAATTTCAAATTTCAATGAAAGAAAAGCTAACACAAATAATTAAAAATTTTAAAAACAAAAAAGTCATAGTAATAGGAGATTTGTCTCTGGACGCTTACATATTTGGAGAAATTCCCAAGTCTAATCCAGAAATGCCAGGCGCTCCGCTAATAAAAAAAACACGAAACGAGTATCGTTTAGGTTGCGCCGCGAATGTCGCCTCAAATCTTTCCTCCCTAGATGTGAAAACAAATCTTTTTGGAATCATTGGAAATGACTCCGCAGGAAAAATTTTCTCGCATTTATGCAAGAACAAAAAAATAAAACTCACTCCTTTCTTGAATAACGAAACAATTCTTAAGCAGAGAATTCTTGAAGAAAGCCACAAACATTACGTCTGCAGAGTCGACTACGGGGAATCAAGCCTTTTATCAGCTCCAAGAGAAGCAATAAATTTTTTCATAAAAAAAATAAAGAAAGAATCCCCAGATGCAATCATTCTATCAGACTACAACAAAGGAATATTCAGAGGAGTTCTCGGTAAAGAAATTATTTCCTGGGCAAAACACAAGAACATCCCGACAATAATCGATCCAAAACCGGAAAACTATCAAAAATTTACAGGAGCAACAATAATCAATCCAAACATTTCCGAAGCTAAAAAAATCGTCAATTTAGAATCAAGCACTCCCGAAGAAATCGCAAAAAAACTTAAAGAATTGACCAACTCAAAATATGTCGTGATAACCCTGGGCAAGGACGGAATGATAAGTTATGACGGCAGCTTCCATAAAATTCCAACCCAAGCCCAGGAGGTTGTAGATGTCGTTGGTGCCGGCGACACTGCCACAGCCCTCTTGGCGGTGTCACTTGTGTCAGGGGCAGCCATCACCGAAGCCGCTCAAATAGCAAACATCGGAGCTGGAATTGTGGTGGAAAAACTGGGGACTGCCACAGTTTCTACAAAAGAACTCGAAGAAAGGATAAATGAATCTGCCTGATAAAAAAATTTTACAAACAGCAAATTAACTTATACTTTTCTATTAAACTAACTGTCATGCCTATTATGAAGAATTACCAAAATAAATATTGTGATAACAATTATTATTGAGGCTAAAACGGCTCCAATTACAAATCCCGCTGGAGTTAATATTGCAATAAAAGAGGGAGCCTTGGATGGAAAAGTAGGTGCAGCTGGTTGAAAGAAAATTTGGGGTGATAAAAATATCAGATAAAGATTCAGGAAAATGACTGTAATTAATATGGCATAAACAAAGACTTTCTCACAAATCTTTTTCATTAAAATAAGAAATTCCTCAAGTTTTTATATTTTTTTATTGCCCAAAAAATGAACACAGAGCTTTTTTTCAAATCCATCCTCTTTTCCTGATTCCCTCATTGTAAATCTGAAAAGCCAGGCTCTTTTCGGGAAGCGAGCGATGTTTCCTCAAATAAGCAGTTCTCTTCCCATTTATGTTCTCAAGCTCTATCAGGCACTTTCCCCAGTATTTCAATATGTCTCCCCCAACCATCTGCGTAAAACTCTCCATCTCACCTTCCGCGTTTCTCTCCCCTCTCTTGTAAACCTGATTTGTGACAATTATCGGAATTTCCTTCTTCCTCGCAATCTCCGCAAGAATTTTAATTTGCCCAACGAGTTCAGAATTTATTTTCTGAATTTCAGCTTCAGATTTCTCTCTAGCCGTGGCAAAATCCAGTCTATAAAGTATCGTCATTGAATCAACAACAATAAGAGAAACCTCATTCTTCAAGTTCTTTCCAAGATCAATAAATACTTTTTTCTGCTCCTCAAAATTCGTCGGCTTCAAAAGAAATATGTTCTTCAAGACCTCCTTGTCCTTTCCATTCTCGCAAAGTTGTTTTACTCTTTCCACAGAAAACCCTCCCTCTGTATCGACGAAAATCACTTTATTTCCTTTCTTCGCCTGCGAAACAGCACAAAGTAAAGCAAAATTAGTCTTTCCGCTTCCGGGATTTCCATAAATCACTGTAACAATATCATTTTCATAACCTCCAAACAGCCATTTATTCAAGTCCCACGATCCTGCAGATATTTTCGCCATTTTAGACAAAGAATTAAGGGTTATTAGAATTTTTGTGTTCTTGACTTCAACTTGGTATGTTTCTGGCACACCACGTATTAAGTTAGATTTTAAAAATTCCTCATCTCCCATCACGAACAAGGCAAGTCACTAAATATCGGATAAAACCCATTTCTATTCAAGTCAAACTTGCTTGAGCATCTTTGAGAAAAATAAAAATAAGCCGTAAACAAGTCAGAGTCTCTTTTATCTTAAACCCTTTCACTATTAAAATCCTGAAAAGTCTTGCGTCCCAAAGTTATGTAATTACTTGAGTTGCTTGCATTTTAATTTTAGGAATTACTGCTTTTATTTGAACCAGTCTGTGCATCAACAAACCCCGCAGAAAATATTGACAAACATAAAAAGACAAAAATTACTTCCATGCCCTCATTTAATAAATAAAGTTAAATTTTAAAGATGTTTTGAAAACAAAAATAAAAAATGAACTATTTTCTCCTGCCTTTTTTACGAGCCGTTTCTTTCATTGACATTCCCTTTCCGGCAAAGCACGTCTTGCAGGCTAACGAATGTATCAACAGAACTACTCCCGCAATCACTAGAACCCACTGGCTCCACGCGGTCTGCCAAAGCGCAAACACTATTACCACAAGTGCAACAAGAAACTCACACCAGCTTTTACACATTTTACACCTCCTTGTGAACTCAAAGTGAAAAAGAGTATTTAAGGTTTCACTTCTTCACAAGTTCTCTAATCTTCCCCAAGTCCTTCTCAATCGCCTTAACAGCTTCAGAAATCTCTTTCTTCACAGAATCCTTACACTGAATTCTGAAAATTATAGGTTTTGTCGGATGTTCCCTTCTCCAAGCAGCAAACTCAACCCCCTGCCTGTTCAAGTAAACCCTTAACAACTCTGCAACAGTCAAGTTGTCAATCTTCATTTCAATTTCATTCTTCTCCTGTTTTGTAATTTCAATCATCATATTCATTATTCAAAAATAGGTTATATAAACCTTTTTACCACCCAGGGTTCTTAACATCACCTTTCAAACTTTTAATTGAACTATCCAATACCCTGTTAATAATTGCTCACTGTAATATTAACTAATTTATCGAATATTAAAGTATTATTGAATAACCTTAGTAATTTAAGTGCTTTTTTCATTTAGAATTTAAAATGAAAAAAGAGACCAAAAGCATCTTATATCTTTCCAGGATGTTCAAATCCTTGAACTACGACCCCGACAGGATTCCTGAAGCTTCGTAAGAAGCGAAGGCTAGAGATTTGCGAAGCAAATGCTCTATGTGTTCAAATCCTTGAACTACGACCCCGACAGGATTCCTGAAGCTTCGTAAGAAGCGAAGGCTAGAGATTTGCGAAGCAAATGCTCTATGTGTTCAAATCCTTGAACTACGACCCCGACAGGATTTGAACCTGCGACCCTCTGCTATCTTCTCCAGTTGATAGAAGGCAGATGCTCTATCCGGGCTGAGCTACGAGGTCTCAAATAAAAAAGAAAAATGCGGGTTTTAAACGTTTGGTTTTTCATTGTCAAGAACCTGCCGCTAAAGCCTCAGGATTCAATGATTTTTGAGGTTCGCGTTTGCTTTTCAGCGAACTTAAGGAAGGCGTATTGTCCAAACGCAAATGCTTGATGTTTCAAATAAGAAGTTTTAAATAGAATTTAATAATTCAAATCATAAGCACGGATGGCGAAGTGGTTAACGCGCTCGGCTGCAGCCCGAGTATTCCCCAGGTTCGAACCCTGGTCCGTGCTTTATGTATTCGAAGAAAAGTTTGAATATTTCAATTTCCACGAAGAAACTTTCAAACTTCTATTTAACAATTAAATTTAAATAACTACATTCTCTTTACATAAAATCAAAGGAGGGCAAATGGCAATTCAAGGTTACAGCGTAAAAGCAAAGAAGAAAGTCAACATCAAGGATCCGGTCATAGAAAAAACAGCTAAGGGCGGATATATTGCTAAAGGGAAGTGTCCTGAAACAGGCATAACCGTATGTGCAATGATGTCTGAAGAAAATGCGAACAAGGCAATTAAGGCTGGCGAAGCAAAAAAAGGCTTTTAACAGCCCTCTTTTTTATTTAACAAATTATATTTATATGTCTTCAGTTCTAGTTTTACAATGACCGTTCTGTAAGAGTAAAAAAATGCTTGAATGCATGTGCCCAGTTTGCGGAACAACCCTCTGCAGAATGGGCGGGTAAGCCCAATTATTTATTTTATTTTGGAAATTCATATTAACTGGAAACTGTGTTATCCCATAATTATTTCCTAACGACAAATTAATCTTATTCTGTTTTTTC
>CAYZNI010000014.1:0-21720 GCA_964479755.1 Candidatus Woesearchaeota archaeon | reverse complement strand
TCAAATATTTGTCTTCTGCCTTGATGTGTTTTTTTAACTTATCGAATGTCATCCTACCGTCGGTTTCTAGAGCGATTTGAAGTTCGAGGTCGCTTCTGAATTTTAAGAAATTATTGATAACTTTCCAGTGGCCTTTTAGTTCGTTGTGTTCCGAGATTATTGTCTTGTGATATGGGAAGTTACCGCCGCGGTCCTGAAACCATTCAAAGAATTTTTCCTCTTTTTCTTCATGCTGTGACCAGAAAGATTCTAAATTAGATAGAAGTTCTATGATTTTTTTCCTGTTAATAGGGGCGGATAATGCCTGTTCAATTTCCTGCAGTTTCTTTTTAATTATCACGTGCTCCCTTTTTATTTGTACTACTGGGTGCATAGGAAATAAAGCGTTTGAAATATTTAAACGTTGTGAATTTTATCTCACAAATTTAATGTTTAATCGGTTTATTATAGATATTAAAAGGTCCTGTAATGCAGAGGCGTATGCTGAGTCCTTTTGATATTGCGATGAATGTCTTGTGAAACTGAAGTCTGGACTAATAAGATTTTCATTATAAAATCTGATATTTTCTTTGAAAAAAGAGAGTTTTTTCTCTCGGCTCATATCCCTGAAGCATTCTTCAAACTTTTCAATTTCTCCAATTTTAATCCAAAGTTCCGCCTGCTCTTCATTAGTTATTTTTTTGAGGCATTCTTCAAGTTTTTTTCTGTCTTTTTTAACATTAATCTGGCTAATCCTGTAGACAATTAAAAAATTAATTTTTTTGAAAGCAAGGTTTTGTGATTTTTCTGATTTCAAGTATTTTTCGTAATATTTAACTGCCATTTTGCTTAAACTCGCGTCGTACAATATTCCGGCTTCCAATGGGCGTTGAAAATCTGCATAATATTTTGCTGCAATATAAGATCTTTTTGAGAGAATAAGGATTTTGTCATAGTAACTTGGAAATCCTTCGAGATAGGGTTCTACTTGAGTTTTTTTGTATGCTTCGAATAACAAATCGTCATCATCAGAATTTACCAGTGCTTTTACTGCTTGTTCAATTTTTTGCTCATCCAGAAATAACTTGCCAGCGCGCGCAAAATCCCCATTTCTTTCGCAAATTACTCCAGCCTCACTTTTCCAGTTGTTTTTGATCAAGTATTCAACTGCTTCCTGCCACTTTCCTGCTGCTTCAAGCTCTCTCGCATTTCTGTCTATTTCGGAAGCCGAATCAATGCCTTTTGAAAAAACCTCAAAGAATTTTTCCTTTATAGATTTTTTTTCCTTCATAATTTATATTGTTGGTTATTCTTTAAAATAATATCGCTAGTTTTGATTTATTTATTGACTTGATTTTAGTGCTTATGTTAAGTAAACCGTGAAACTTAACATCTCGTTTTTATGATAAAATTTTGTATTAGAAGAGTTTAAATATTTCATATTGGTTTAATTGTTGTTCTCTCTTTTCTTTTCTCTCTTGAAAATGAGAAGCCACGAGGGAAAAAACTCATTTTCAAATGTAAATAGAATTATGCGTGGCACTAAACTTATTCTCAATGAAAGGAGGAATTATAATAAAAATGGGAAGGCTAAGTTCAAATGAGAGATCATTAGCCTCCAAAATGAAAAGGCAACGCATACCTATAAAGCTTATCATGGCTATGTTTTCCTGTTCAAGGCAGACTATTTGGTACTGGTCAAAGCAGGATTTGAGAACAAGGTTTGACATCGACAAAAATGGGAAATGCAAGATAACAATTGAAGTTGAGTCCACAATTCTTTTTATGAGGAATAGTTTCAAGTGGGGAACTGCAAGAATACAAAATGGGTTGATTGAACTTCCTGAATTTATGAAACAAGAAATAGAAATGACTATTGGCGTTTGCATTCAGCACTTCACACTTTCAAGACAGTCGATAAATGAAGTGCTCAAAAAGATCGGCGTGAATGGTTATTTCAACAAAATAAAGAAAGCTTGGAAGTTTTTTAGGGCGAAATATCCCAACGAGCTATGGCAGTTAGACCTGAAAAGATTCAAGCTAAATGGGAAAAAGTATGAGCTCTTGGTAGTTATATACGATTATTCCAGGTTTATTGTTAAGCTCCACGTATTCGACCACTCGCCAAACATTGCTGAAATAACCCAAATAGTTAAACCGCTGATTGATAAGTTTCATCCAGAGAGCATATTGACTGACAACAATCCATTCGCGGATGCTTGGGCATATTGGTGTTTTCAGGAAGATGTTAACGCATTGTTTGCTCATCCATACTATCCTCAGGATAAAGGCAAGGTAGAAAGAGCGATAAGAAACATTTCAGAAGAGTTGGTGTATCTTTTCATAAACTTTAGCAAATGGTTCAATACTGAATGCATAGAAAGTTGGAGGTGCTGGTTCAATGAAAAAAGGTTTCATCGCGCAGTTAAGGATTACCCAAGCAACTTGTTTGTAAATTTATGAACTTGACTTAACAGCTTATAAAAGTTTTAAAACCCTAAATTTCTTATCAATTCTGGCCCAGGTGGCGGAGTGGTTAACGCGCACGCTTGGAGAGCGTGTTTCTTTCGGGAAGCACAGGTTCGAATCCTGTCCTGGGCGTCTGGATTCGAACGTCCAGAGAATTTGCTTTGCAAATCTCTGCCCCCTCGCTTCTTACGAAGCTTCAGGAATCCTGTCCTGGGCGTCTGGATTCGAACACAAGAAAATTTATTAAAATTCTGAACTGCAAAAAATTTAAATTAGGCAAAATCAATGTTTATAAGTGAAAAAGAAAAAGGAATGTCCTGATTGCAAGGAAGAATTTGATTTTGATAGCAATGCCAGATTTGTAAGAAAATATTGCAAAAAGCGCAGTGAAAAAAGAAAGAAAATGTGGGATGAACAGTGGAAAGTTAAGTTTGAAGACCTGGAAGATGATTGATTATTTATAATAGTTCTTATTTGAGAAAATAGAAATAACTTGAAAATCATTTAATTTAATATCGGGCGTAATAAAAAACCTGCTTTTTTATGACTTGCAAATAATCTTTCCTAGATTAAACTTCACATTTAGTATTATATTCAATGATAAAAATTGCGAAAATTAGGAGTATTCAAATATTCTTGAAATTATAACTATTTCAAGTTGTCTGTTTACTGGTAATTATCTTTAATATCATAACGTCAAGTGTTATATTGAACAAATTGATAATTGATATTTAGAGCTGCCCGAAGTGTTAAATTAGTGAGGTATTTATACTATAAACTTTTCTAAGTAAAATGCTAGTTTTAGGAATTGATGATGCTGGAAGGGGACCTTTAATCGGGCCGATGATCTTAGCAGGAGTTTTGATGGAAAAAAACAAAGAGAATTTTCTTAAGAAGAATGGGGTTAAAGACTCTAAAATGCTTGAGCATCCCGCGAGGTTGAAAATTTCGAGAATTATCAAGGAAAACGCTGAGGATATTGATGTTGTAAAAGTTTCTCCGGAAGAAATTGATAACGCTATATTGTTTGGAAAGAATTTGAATACGCTAGAGGCAAGCAAAATGGCTGCTGTTATTAATAAGATAAACTCTGGAAAAAGGCAGAAGGATAAAATAACTGTTATTGTTGATTGCCCGTCAGTTAATATCTCTGCTTGGCAGGAAACTCTCGAGGGTTTTATTGAGCATAAGGATAATTTGAAGATAATTTGCGAACATAAGGCTGATGCCAATCACGTCGTTGTAGGAGCAGCCTCAATTTTGGCAAAAGTCACAAGAGAGGAAGAAGTGGCTAAGATAAAAAAGCAATACGGAGATATTGGTTCAGGGTATCCTAGCGATCCGTATACAAAAGAGTTTTTAAAAAAAAGGGGCAAGGAGCTTGCGAATAGCGGGATTTTTAGGAAAAGTTGGGCGACCTGGAAAGAAATTTTTCCAGGAGAGGGTAAGGGGCAGAAGAGTCTATTTGACTACTAGAAAGGTTTTTATTGTTGAGAAGGTATTGTATTTAATGGATGACTTTGTTATAGAAAAGTGCGAAGAAAAAGATGCTGAGGAAATTAGAGAGATAGCCAAGTCAAACAATTATTTTAATCCTGACTATAAAGATTTAAAAGAAGGAGGCTTTACAGGAACGGTTTACAACAGTGAAGTTGTTAAAAAAATCCTTGGTCTTGGACACTCTTATAAAATAAGTTACAGAGGAGAAATTCTAGCGTATTTTCTAGGAATTGATGGCGACAGTTATTCCAAAGTTTATCCGGAATCACTTGATGAAATGTATGAGGGTTTTTTCAATAAAAAAGGCAAATTGCCCGGGAAGGTTATTTATTTTGCTCAGGCTGCGGTTCGGCCACCTTTTAAGGGCAGGGGCATCGCTAGAGAGTTGTTCAATTTTTCCAAATCCGAATGGAAAAAGCAGGGATTTAATATGGTTTATGGCGAGATTGCAAGCCATAATGAGGGTTCCAAAAGATTTTGGGAGTTAGTCGGCTTGGTAAAAATTGCAGAGAAGAAATGGGAGGGTGGGGTTTTGTTCAAGGGGTGCGATGAAAAGTGGATAAAGGAAAATTTAGAAATACTGAGAGCTAAAAAAGATCCAAGAGTTGATAAGAATCTTCTTGGAAAGTTAAAGATTTTCTTGTACAGATATTCCTTGGATTAAAGTTTGTTCTTAACTTTTTTAACTTGGCAGGACATTGGAGGAGTTGAAGAAAGCGTATTAAATATCAAACTTTCCTGCCCAGTCACCTACAATTGGGATATCTCTTTTTTCACCTGAAAGAGCATAAATCCAACTGAAAACCCATGCGACAATAACGATAATCGTCAAAGATGCTGAAATTATCCAGCCAATAATTGGAATGAACATAAATATCATTTTTAAAGCTCCAGCAAAAAGGCCAATTATGAATATAACCAATGATTGTTTGGCGTAAAAAATAACATAGTTGTCATCCCTGCGTGCAATCAAAGCTATGATAAAACCAATTATTGAAAGAAAAGTCGCCAGAAAGGCATAAAGTTTTTTATCATCGCTTTTGGATTTTCTCACTCTTTTCGGCATTTGATAACAAGGGAAATATGTTATATAAATGTTGGTGAATAAAGTAAAATAATTAAAATACAAAATAAAATAATGGGAAGTTTAATAGAAATAAATTACTCATTAAAAGTCTCAAAAGATAGAGGTTTCCCTAAAGAGTTATTATTTGATAATCATAATAAAAATCCGGAAAGTTCAAAAAAGTTCTTGGGCCAGATTTTAACATTTTGGAATTTTGACGAGAGGTTTTATGCTAGAGATCCAACAAGAGTCTGGCTTGTTGAAGAAATGAAAGATTGAAAATGGTTGTATTGCGGCATGCGATTATAGTTGAATAAACAATCTCAAAAGGAAAAACTTTAGGGAAATTTAAGATTATTAAGATTTATTCACCTGTTTATCAGAAACAAATTACAATTTAAGAATTCCCTAAATGTAAAAGTTAATTTTCTGATAACTTGACAAGTTTTGTCAGTTAATTTACATTAACATAAATTTTGCATTAGTGCTATTTGGAACTAAAAATATTATATTGCAGATAGATTGCTTTAATCTGATACTCAAATTACTTTAAAATAACGTCGATAGATATTTATAACAAAATAGATTTGAGATATTGGCTCATTAAAAGTTCGGTATTTAATCGTCAAGACATAAGTTATATTCATTTATCTAATATTAATCCTTATAATTTGGTCCGTTAAATCCACAATCAACTAAATCTTTATAAATTTCAAATCAAATAAATTTTTATGGAGATTATGAAGACAGCAGGAAATTTTTACAATGGAGCAAACAGGGTTATGTCAAGTTTTGAAATTTTTGCAAATAAGTTCAATCTCGGAGAAATACTGACTGCTGACCATATTGGCTATAGATGCGCAAATGCTGGCTCTTTTGAGGATGTGAGAAGAATTTTTGAAGCAGAAGATGCCAGCAAATGGATTAGACAAAGAATTCTTTCTGGGAGAAGAGTAGCTTTAATAGAACCTTGCCAAGAATTGCGGACTCCTTTAGGAATTATTAGTTTGATTGAATTGTCTGACCATAAACCCGGGACTCTTTCTTTTGAAGGTTTTGATCATATTGAGGCTCGTCCCCGTTCTTTAGGCAAGTATGATGAAGTTGTAGAACATTTTACTGGTAAAGGATTATCCGTTGTTGAAGCTGTTAGACCATATCATTCTTACCATGATATTAAAGTTGAAGGTGGCTTTTTTCTTAGATTAACAAGAGAATTTATGAGAGATATAGTCAGAAGAGAGATGTTTGGAAGCTAAATTATTAAATAATCAATTTTTTTTGTTTTGAAATGACTATTAGCAAATTAGATGATTTTTATTTTGAAGCTGCAAGGATTATGGAGAGCTTTAGATTTTTTGTTGACAAATACGGTCTTAAGTGTCAGGCAAAAGCTGACCATATGGGCTACTGTTGTGCAACAGCTGCCTCGTTTGAGACAATCAGAGGTTTGTTTGAAAAAGAAAACAGGATTGTTCAATCGATAATTTCAGAGAGAAGGGTTGCGCTTATACAAATCAGAAAACAATTAATTACTCCTTTAGGCAGAGTTAGCTTAATTGAATTGTTAGACCAAAGACCTGATTTCTCTCAAAGCGAAGGTTTTAGATATATCGGTGCAGTACCCGTTTTAAATCTCAGAGCAGGCAGTAACGAAGCAAGCTATGCAGAATTAGCGCATTTTATAAGGTCCAAAGGTTTAATCCTGAAAGAGGTTAATGAACCTCTCTATCCAACCCTTGATGTGGAAGTTGAAAAAGGTTTTAGCTTTAAACTAACAAGAGAGCCGTTATTGGAATGTGCGTTAAGAGAAATAAGGGCTACATAAATTATTAAATAATTTAATTTCCATCTATTAAAATGAATAAGGAGAATCAGCCCCTTGCTTATCGAATGAGGCCGCGAAATTTGGATGAATTTTTTGGACAGGAGCATCTAGTCGGGAATGGAAAACCTTTGAGAATTGCAATAGAAAGCAAAAAAGTTCCCGCATCTTTGATATTTTGGGGGCCTCCCGGGTGCGGGAAGACAACACTTGCAAAATTAATCTCACGATTGACTGAATCTGACTTTGTGGAGATGTCTGCAGTATCCGTTGGCAAGGAAGAGGTCAAGAAGTCCATTCAAAGAGCCAAACTGTTTAATAAAAAAACGATACTATTTTTAGATGAGATTCATAGATTCAATAAGGCGCAGCAGGATTTTCTTTTGCCATTCGTTGAAAAAGGGACTATAACCTTGATTGGAGCTACGACTGAAAACCCCAGCTTTGAAGTTATTTCCGCTTTGCTTTCTCGTTCTAGAGTATTTGTTCTAAATAGGCTAGATGAGAAAGTTGTCTCGAGAATTGTTGAGAATGCTCTGAAGGATGAACGAGGACTTAATGGATTGGCTGAGATTTCTGAAAAAGAAATTGAACTGATTGCACAATTGTCAAATGGAGACGCCAGGTCTGCATTGAATATATTGGACATGGCATTTCAGCTTTCTTCAAGAAACTCAGGGGAAAAAATTGTTTTGACAAAAGAAAGCATACTGAATGGGGCGCAGAAAACACTTGTTTATGACAAAAATGGGGAAGAACATTATAACATAATCTCTGCTCTGCACAAGTCCATGAGAGACTCTGATGTGCAAGCTGCAGTTTATTGGACTATGAGGATGATTGTTGGAGGAGAAGATCCTGAATATATAATTCGGAGAATGATTCGATTTGCATCTGAAGATATCGGGAATGCAGATCCGCAGGCATTGCAGCTTGCTATTGCAGTAAAAGAAACTGTTCAATTTCTTGGCTATCCAGAATGCGATACTGCTTTAGTTCAATGCGCAGCTTATCTTGCTCGCGCGCCTAAGTCAAATTCTGCTTATGTTGCTACAACCTCTTTAAAAGAAGAAATTGAGCGAACAGGAAATTTGCCAGTTCCCTTGCATTTGAGAAATGCTCCCACTCAGTTAATGAAAAACCTAGGCTATGGGGAAGGATACAAATACGCGCACAATTACAAAGACAAAAAAGTTGAGCAGAAACACCTGCCTGCTGAGGTTGAGGGTAAGAATTGGTATTTAGAAGGCAAAGATAAAAATTAATTTTAATTTGCTCTTAGATTTGTATGCTCAAACTCTCGTTTTCTTTGTGCTAATTTCAATTTCTAACCTTTCTTATTCAAAATTTTCAAAAGTTTATCCCATTATTCCAATTCTTGTAGTATCGCAATTATTGGTATTGAAAGAATAATATTCTGATTAAACTTTGTTATTTATGTATTTATTATTGTCTATTTAAAATAATCTTCAAGTTACTTTCTCTTTTTTCTAGATTTTCTTTTTACTGGTGACTGATTGTTTATATTAACTGTTACTGGAGCTGTTTTAATTTCTGGAGTAGGAACTTTCGGAGGTGTTTTCTGCGGCATTTTCTTTAACACTCTTAGAACTCTCGGGCGAAGAATTGCCGAGAGAAGAATTATGTAGAAAAGGAATAAAATTCCAGAAATTATAGTTATTTCAAACAGTGATAGCTTCAAAAAATAAGCGCTTTCAGCTATGCCAAAAATAATTATGATGGCTGCAAAAGCCGCTGCAATGTTTGCTGCTCTAGGCACTCCAATAATTTTTGTGACCTGAGACTTAGGATTCTTTTTTTGCTCATCCATTGATTTTCTATATTTTAAGGGTATTTAAAGATTTTGGTTGTTACCACTTTTAAATTATTTATGTTCAGTCTTAGATACATATTTTTAAGAAATACCTTTAAAATTCTAATATTCCTCTAATTAAAATGCAAATAAAGACAGTTTTGGCTCTTGGAGCGGCGGTTGCAATGTATTTTTTGCCACATGTAGTTAATAAGGTTTATTTTGTGCCTGCAGTACTTATTTCTAGCATAATTCCGGAAGTTGGGGCTTTGCTTAAATGGGAGGGCAGACTTTTTGGCAAGGGTAAAGATATGAATCTTCTAGAAATTTTGCTGAAGAATTATTTGGTTTGCATTTTTGGAGCAGTTGTACTCGCATTTAGCTATCCAGTCTATGCACTGCCTTTTTTTCTAGGTTATTCTTTTAGCCTTACATTGAACGCATTTTCCAAAGAAGGAATTCAGCCATTTTGGCCTTTCACGACAAAAAAAACAACAGGGCCTATTGCATCTGGAGGAACCTTAGATCAAACCTTGTTCTTTGTTTTCCTTATTTTCGCAATTGCGCTTTCGATTAACTTTTTTTTATTATAGTAAAATTAGTTTCGCTTATTTTCTTGAATTTTTTTTGATGAATATATCCAACCGAATGGTGGTGCATAATTTCCTGAAACGTTGCCGAAGATCCTTTTTGAACGGTTGAAATCCTCTCTCCTGATTGTTCTTGCAACAAGATATTGAAACTGTGCAAAGGTTCCGTTGAGTGATAGATTTTTGTAAACTTTTCTGAATAAGTCCTCCTTGAAATCCTCTGGGAAATTTTTTCTAATTGCCAAAGGCAGAATTGAAATGATGCAATGTGGTGCGCTTTCAAGGTATTCTTCAAGATTGCTGGCGCAGTCGTTTATCACCTGCAATTTTCCCTGGTTAATTTCTTCAGGGAATTTTTGCTCAAGGTGCTGGCAAAATGGGTAGTTTGTTTCAAATGCAAGAATTTTTTGACTCGGTCCTATTTGTTTTAAAATTGCTTCGGTTACCTTTCCTGGCCCTGAACCAAGCTCGACTATAATTCCATTTTCACAAGATTTATACAAGCGTACAAATTCTGCGAGCTGACTTGTTGCGGAGTTTGAGCATTGAAAAAGAGTTCCAATTTCACAGAAGTTTTTCCATCCTTGTCTGAATATAAGGGCTCTTTCATTGGACATAAATAGGAAAGGTTTATTTTGTTTATAATTGTTTTTGAGAATATTGTGAAGTCGTTAAAAATAACTACGCAACGTTGCTCCTTTCTGAAAACACCATTTTACAATCATTTCGCAAGAAATCCTTGGCTTTCAAGGCAATGAATGAATTGCGGTGAATATATATATTTTTAGAATGATTATTAACAATGAGCTTGTCTCTAGCTCATTGAATATCTTTTGTTGATATAGCTAGGGCTTATTCGTAAATAAACTTATCGAAGGTAAAAAATGGAAATGCAAATTCAACTTAGCGAGAGCTTTGCAGAAAAATATGAACTAACCAGTCATGCGATTTGTGTATCAATTTGGCACTTTGAATGGTGCACGAAATATAGATACAACATGTTCAGAAAAAATGAATACAAAAATTTGATAACTGCTTGAATAAGAAGAGCAGCTTCAATGCATGGAATAAAGATAATTGAACTAAATGTTCAACCAGAACATGTACATTGCGTCGTAGAAATTAGCTTGAAAATAAGCCCAACTTTAGCCTTGTAATATCTGAAATGAGTATCTTCAAGGCTATTCTTTCAGTTTCATCAAAGTGCAGCGCTTAGATGTTCAAGAAATAACTTATGGAGTCCTGTAAAATTTGCTGCTTCGCTTGAATTTATCCAGCTGGAGATTGCAAAGAATTAGGTGAGATATTAAGACGAGCACCATAGTTAGAAGCCTTGCCTTTCAAAGCAAGGAGTACGTCACTTTTAAAAGAGGTTTATCAAAGTTTTCTAAAAACAATAAGTTATGTTGCGCAAGATTAATCAGAGTTCCAGGACCTCTTTTTCCTTTTCTTCCGGCAGGAGTATTCAAACCTAATTCCATATCTCTAAGGAATTCAACAAGAAGTTTATGATCTTCTTTTCTGATTCCTTTCATTCCATCGAAATGGTTTTGCTTCCATGCTTCCCAGTTGCCTTCAAAGTTATATGCGTCTCTCTTCATATTTTCGACGAGCTTATCGTCTATTTAAAGACTTCGGTAATTCGACAAAAGGTTCAATAGCGGGGGTGGGATTTGAACCGCACGACCTCGAGGTTATGGGCCTCGCGAGCACTCCAGGCTGCTCTACCCCGCTATTCTATTACTGGAATCATTGAACTTATAAAGTTTGTTGTATGAACATCTCCGTGCTTGCGGTTTTTATCTTCCTAATCGCTCCGATACAGTTGTCCAATATTTTCCTGATTCCGGTCCTGCTGTTTTCAAATTATGTTTTTTAAAACTTTTACTCTTACTCTGGAGAAAAAAAGTGAAATTGTGCAAATCTGCCTGCCAAATCAGTTGAAAAATCATTAAAAAATACTTTTAATTGCACTGCTATTGATCGATCCAGCAAGAATCATTTATTTATTTTGATTTACAAACATTTTTTCAGGATGCTGACAATCTGCGTGAAAAACGGTATTTTTTCAAGGTCATGCGCAGTCTTTAGTTTTAATAAAGCTTCTTTTTGAAACAAGCTAAGTCTCTGAGAAAGACTTTAAATAATTGTTATTATGGTGTACAAGTGGTCCATCAGTCTGCTATCGTAGACGGAGAATAAACTATTTAAAGCAGATATATTTCTTATAAATTAGAGCAACTTCATCAGGATGAAAAAAGAAAATCCAAAAAATGTCATACTAAGCAATATTCCGAACTTTTTAACAATTGCCAGAATTGTATTAAGTTTCGTGGTTATTTACTTAATATTTGATGGATATAATATATTTTCCATTGTGACTGTTTTTGGAATTGCAGCCTTGACAGATTTTTTCGACGGGCAACTTGCCAGAAGATTTAATTGGGTTAGTGAGTTTGGAAGAAGAACTGATATGATTGCTGACAGACTTTTGTGGGGCGGAACAGCATTGGCTTTCTTGGTAACTTTCGGTTGGAGAGGCATGCTTCATGGATACGATGGTATACAACTTTTACTGATAATGAGCCGCGAAATCATTTCAGCACCATTTGCGTTGATTGCATTTTTTTCTGGTAATCCATTGCCTAAAGTCAGATATATAGGAAAAGCCACAACTTTTATGCAAGGTTTTGCACTCCCTTCCTTGATTTTAAGCACTTATTATCCTGTTTTTCTTTTTGTTTCTGCTCCTCTTTCTTTAATTGTGGGCGTCACAGGATTTATGTCAGCGATGTATTATATCAAGGATACGAAACCTAAGAATAAAGGTAGAAAAAGATGAAGCCTGTTTTAATAATAATTGACGGTCCAATGGGCTC
The DNA here is from genome assembly GCA_964479755.1 of Candidatus Woesearchaeota archaeon. GTDB lineage: Archaea > Nanobdellota > Nanobdellia > Pacearchaeales > GW2011-AR1 > UBA73. Next base: position 9,599 of record CAYZNI010000014.1, on the reverse strand, counting down.
TGGAAAGACAACGCTTGCAAAAATATTACAAAGTAAAATAAAAAATTGTGCGCTCTTATCTATTGATGTAATAAAACATTTTATTTACGATTTTCATAGTGCGGAAAAAGAAAAAAGAAATTTTGCAAGATATGAAATAACCTCTCTTATTTCAAGAGCTTATCTGAAAAAAGAAATTTCGGTGATTATTGAAAAGTCTCTTGGAGATAAGGAGACGATTGAAAAATTGATGAGAAATGCAAAGCCCAAAAATGTTAGAGCTTATGTATTTAAAGTCGAAGCGGCTTTGGAAGATAGAATTTCCAGAATTAAAAAAAGAGACAAAAAATTTATTCGGAAGAATATTCTTGCAGATCATAATTGTTTTGTAAATAACAAATTTGCTAACAATAAAATTTATGATAGCTCTGGAGAAGGGTTAAACATTATTTCAAATAAAATTGTTGAGGAAATAAATAAATGAGCGGTCCAGGTCCAGGAAAAATAAAACTTGGAAAGGCTGATGTCTACTTGCATTTGAAAGGAAAATCTGGGGCTAATATTACTCATTTGGATATTGAACTATCTGAACTTAACGAAATAATTAAGTCTGGCGAAAATTCTTATGTTGGGGGAAAAGAAGGAGGAGTTTTCATTGGGCTGAAGAAAAATATGATTGAAAGGGCTGAGAAAAAGGCGAATAAGTGAGGTTTTTATATGGTTAATTTTGTAATGGCAAATGACAGAATCATTTTCAGAAATGGCATGGGAATATGGAAAAGGAGAAGTCTAAGATATTTTAGCTTTTGGACAAGATCCAAGAGTATACATTGACAGGGATCAAATTATTTCAAATGCTGAAAGAGATTATTCAGGCAAGATTAGTGCGAGAGAAGTTGTCAGAAAAGGAGCTACTGAGTTTGTTGAGAATATGCCCTGGATAATTTCATCTTTGGTGCGACTGGGAAGACTTGATAACAAAGGTCAAAATGTAATTGATTTAGCTGTTAAACGAGCTAGAGAGTATGTAAATTAGAGGTTTAATTTTAGTTGCCATTTGAGATTTCTGGACTTATTTTTTTCTAGGAAAAATTTTAAAACGCCTTTACATATTGTGCTTTTAGTTAACCATTTACTTTATTCAATTGTTTTTAGCGTTTTAATGATTTTTAGTAAGTAATTCATTTTTTTTCTAGGCTACTCATTAAATTGTGTACCGCCCTACCTTCTTCGATTTATATATTGATTTCCTTTTAATTAGTGACAATAGAATTTTATATTAGATTAAGTTGGATTTTAAATGGAACATGAAGGTGAAAAAAAAGGTAGGGCGCGTTTTGTTGTTATGAATTTTGTACGCGTGCTTTTAGTGGTGGCGATTATTGGTGCGTACATAAATCAAAGGTGGCTGATATTTATTGTCGCAATTATTTCTTTTGCAGTAACTTTGTTGCCAAAAATCCTGTATGAAAGCTTTGGCGTTTTAATTCCAATTGACCTTGAGGTTATGATTATTCTTTTTGTTTATGGGACCCTGCTTTTTGGAGAATCTCGCGGCTATTTTTCGCAGTTTTGGTGGGTTGGCATAATAGTAAATGTATCAGAGGGAATCGCCCTTGGAATTGTTGGATTGACGATTTTGTTTGCACTTTACAAAAATGAGCAACTTGAAGCCAGCCCTGCAATTATTGCATTATTCTCTTTCTGCTTTGCTCTTGCAATCGGAACTTTGTGGGAATTTTTTGAATTTGGAATGGACAACTTGTTTGGATTTTATTTGCAAAAAGAGAGTTTAGTCGACACAATGCTTGATTTGGCATTTGATGCTTTTGGTGGCTTGATTGTTTCAATTGCAGGGTATAATTATCTAAAAGGCGGGAGCGTGAATTTAATAAGCAAGCAGGTATTGAATTTTATAGAAAAAAATCCTTTTCTTTTCAAGGGAACAAAAAAAGAAAGTTTAGAGGAAAAAGTAAAAAAAATAATTCGCGAAGGGGAAAAGGACAAAATTGAATTTAAGTCAACACTAAGGACTAATCTTCATTCTGGCGGGTTAGACAAGAAAATTGAGCATTCAGTTCTGAAAACAGTTTGCGCATTTCTAAATTCTCACGGAGGCACGATTTTAATCGGGGTTAGTGATGACAAGAAAGTTTGTGGCATAGAAAAAGATAATTTTGCAAATGAGGATAAGTCCATATTGCACCTGACTAACTTAATCAAGAGTCATTTAGGAAAGGAATTTTTTCATTTTATCAAAGTTGAAGTTATTAAAATTGATGAGAAAGGGGTTATTTTAGTTGAATGTGAAAAATCCGACAAACCCGCATTTTTGAAATTCAATCAAATAGAGGAGTATTATATTCGCAGCGGACCTGCTTCAGTTAAATTAGATGGCAGTTCCTTAGTCGATTATGTGCATAGCAGATTTAAGGATAATTAGTGTATCTTCATAGTAGCGACATTAAGAAGATTTAAATAGTCAGAGTTTCTTGACAGCTTATGGATAGCCGAATAAACGAAAGTATTGAGACACCAAAGAGTTATGAATTAATTGTATCTCTAAGAACTCCTTTAAAGGTTCCTAGTACAGAAGAGTTGGCTGGAATTCTTTGCCCACAGGACGCTGAAAATGTTCGATGGTGCTATATGCGTTATATTCGCGATTTGAGTGAAAAAGCTCGGAGGATTAATTAGCATGAATTTTTTAGAAAGGATTTTACGCAGGAAAACTCCCAATAAACAAGCAAACCCTGTTGAGGATGACCTTAGAGATAATGTTTCTGATAATTTGTTGGTATTTTCACTTCATTTAAGGCATTTTTACAATGAACGTGGGGAAGTTTATAAATATTGCAAACTGTTTTCAGAAAGCTCTGATAAAGAAGTTAGGATGCAAAATTCTGTATCAGCAATGATTCATTTGGATGCAGCTAGGCTTCAGTATGATGCACTTGTTGATGGAAGGTTACCTGAAGATAAATTTGGACTGCCCATAAAGGGCTTAAAACAAGAAATTATTTCTATGCAAAATGCGATGGAAAATGCAGGTATAGATTTGAAGTTCATATACCCAAATATTTTTGTTTCTGAAAATATGTTGAGGAATTTCAAGTGAAATTCTTGGAAAGAGCTTTCGCAAGAATTATAAATTAAATTAACTCTTTGATTTTATGAAAAAGCTGTTATGGGTTGTGTTTTTGGTTTTGGCTTTAGTCGCGCTTGGCGTGGCACTTAGGTATACCTTTTTATACTCGAGTGAGTGCGCAACTGCAGAATGTTTTTTTAATAATTTGAAAGTTTGTTCCAAGGCGAGTTTTATTAATGATGGAACTGATGCGACTTGGAGTTATAAAATTATTGGGCCTGCTCCTGAAGGTTGTGAAATTGATGTTACTTTATTACAAAGCAAGAGCGCTGGAAGAGATTTGGCGGTGCTGAATGGAAAAAGCATGACTTGTACTTTGGCTTCAGGAATTGCGGATTATCCTGAAAAAAATCTTGATAAATGTCATGGGCTTTTAAAAGAAGAAATGCAATCAATTTTGATAAGAAAACTTCATACTTACATAATTGACAATTTGGGGGAAGTAAAATCTGAACTTAGTGCTTTTTAATTAGTTTTATTAATATCGCTTTTTATTGAAAGAAATGACAATTAGATTTGGACCTGCTGGATTTGGAGGCGTGAAAGAAGCGATTTCTAACTTAGAAAGTTTTCATAAACAGGGTTTAAGGGCTTGCGAAATTGCTTTTACCTATTCAGTGTATATAAAACCTGAACAGACTGCTGAAATAGCCCAGAAAGCTAAGGATTTGGATATTGAACTATCTATACATGCACCTTACTTTGTGAACCTGAATTCTCCGGATATTGAAAAACGACTAGCGACGAAAAAAAGAATTTTGGCTTGTTGCGAGATTGGAGATATGCTAGGGGCGAAAGTTGTAGTCTTTCATCCCGGGTATTACGGAAAAGACAAAGAGGAAACTTTTCAAAATGTGAAGAAGGGAGTTTTAGAGATTCTTGACGAGATAAAAAAGAAAAAATGGAAAATTAAAATAGCACCCGAGACAATGGGTAAAATCAATGTTTTTGGATCGGTTGAGGAGATCTCTAGACTTGTCAGTGAAACCAGCTGCGCTTTTTGCATTGATTTCGCGCATATTCTTGCAAGGGACAAAAAAGTCGATTATGCTAAAGTGGAGCGGCTTTTTCCGCAAAAAGAATGGCACGTTCATTTTTCCGGAATTGTTTATGGCGAGAAAGGCGAAAAGCACCACAAGAAAACTGAAAAGTCAGACTGGAATGAACTTTTGAGAAACCTACCAAAGGATCGTCAAATAAGAATAATTAATGAGTCCCCTTTTATGGTGGAGGATTCGGTTGAGGGCAGGGAAATTTTTGAAAAGATTTAATGACTTTTTAGTAGTTATAAAAGAAAGGTTTATATATCCTGAGATTTTGGAATTTTTATGAGAAATCAAGGAAATGAAGAATCAAGGAGCATTTTAGGTGATTTAAGCAAAATAATCAGTTATTCTATTCTTGGAAATGCACCTTCAGGTGTGCAAAACTGGACTGAAGATAAATTTGGAATCGGAGTTTTTAATGCTGCAGATGCTTCAAGAACAAGTTGCTGGACAAATTTGGCTTTATATGGGGGAGCGTTTGGGCTGGCAAAATATTTCTCACAAGAAGGATATTTTGATCCTATTATGTTTGACCATAATGGAATTTCAGCTCAGGTTGGCTTGTTGGGAGTGCTCCTTGGAATTGCTGAAAGGGAGGTTAGGCAGAGAATCGGTCTGCCGTGCGCTTCACTGCCGGGAAAAATTTTGTCTGTTCCGTTTGAATTCGGAAAATTTGTTTATGAGAAACTAAGAAACTAAAGTTTTATTCTTTTGAGCTGTTCCAACCTTTTTTGCGCGTCGAGAGAATTTGAAAACTTTTTCCAGAATATTTTGCTTAGCCAGTCAATCCAAGACATGTCTTTTATATTGTAAAAAATGAAGGTTTTTTTGTTAAGCTCGTGAACTTTTCCTGTGGGCTCCTTAATTTCTTTTATTCTTGCAAATTTACCGTCAACGATTAATGCACGGATTGGGTGAAAGTCGTGGCGAATTTCAATAAGATTTTCCCCATTAATTAGATTCATGGAGAGCAATTTTTCAATGTTTTCTTTTCCGTCCAAATCAACGCGGCAGAGAGCTTTAATTAGGATTTTTTTGCGAACTAATTTTTCTATGGCTTCAAGCACGCTAGAACTGCCTTTTTTGAGATTTATAAAAGATAAATTTCCAGACAAAAAAAGAATTTGTTTTTGAGCGCTGTTAAGAATTTTAATAAAATTCTCAAGATTTTCTTCTTCCGTATATTCCAAGGAAAATGATTTTTTGTCTTCAGGGATGAATTGAAATATATCAAAAGGGGAAAAGTCTTCTTTTTTTCTAGCCTGGAGAATTTCCAGTTCAAGCTTTTCTTGAAAAACCGAATGCGAAACTTTCTCGACAGATGCCCAATAAACAATTTTTAATGCGCCTCTTGTACCTTCGCGAAAAACACGTGTTGAAATAGTGCCAAAATTTTTTTCAATTTCCAGCACATATCTGTCAGCAGTGCGCCAGTTTTTTTTTAAATGTTCTGCGATTTCCTGAATGCTTCTGGGCTTGGGGTATACAAATTCTTCAATTTTCTTTATTATTTGTGAATTTATCATTTTATAGATTAAAATCATTCAAATTTAAATTTTATGATAATACATCACTATTGACATAATTTTGTAAGAAAAGCATATTATTTATACAAGTATATGAATAATATGGCGCAAAGAAAAATGATTGTTTTGACTGGAGGGCCTTGTTCTGGGAAAACAAAGTTGATTGAGGAAATTGAGAGAAGAGGATTTAACACTTTAAAAGAAAGTGCGAGAGCGGTAATTCGGGAGGGCAAATTTGGAATTGACGAAAGGGAAAAGATGCAACTTGAAATTTTTAGTATGCAAATTAAAAATGAGGAAACTCTTCGAGATGGACTTTATTTCTTGGACAGGAGTGCAGTTGACAGCAAAGCTTATTCCAGGTTTTTTCTTGGAAATTCACTTGATATTATAGAAAGTTTTCCGCTAGCAGGCAGATATCAAATCGTCATGTTTCTTGAACAGCTGCCATTTGAGAAAGATGGTGAGAGAATTGAGAAGGATGAACTTGAGGCATTAAATTTACATTCTGCTATTGAGCGGGCATATCTTGAGTTAAATTACAATCTAATCCATGTGCCGGTATTTTCTGGAAGCCTAGAAGAATCTGTGATGAGAAGAACGAATTATGTTTTGCGAATTTTGGAGGAAAAATATGGTATGCATTGAGAAGATTTACAGCGTCTCTGCGCTTATAGGAAACGGCAGGTGCAATGGAGGGTGCGAATTTTGTTCCGGGCGATATTTAAGGGAACAGGGGGAAAATGAGAGTCCATTGCATTTGAAGCAGTTGGAGGCGGCAATTAAACTTTCAGCAAGATATGGCGGATGGTCTCTGTCTTTAACTGGGAGCGGGGAGCCAACTTGCGATCCTGAAAGTGTAACTCAGGCACTTGAGGTATATCAAAAGTGCGCCAGAGAGGGAGCATATTTCCCAAATGTGAATTTGTTTACCAATGGAATTTTATTAGCCAATGAATCCTTTTGCGTTAATTACCTCCCTAAATGGAGAGAATTGGGCTTGACAAATGTGGCAGTTTCTATTCATTCTGTTGATGAAGATAGACAAGCCAAAGCTTATAACATAAAAGAATACCCAAGGTTAGAAAAAATTGTGAAATATACAAGAGCGCAGGAAATTGGAGTAAGGGGAACATTGCTCTTACGAAAAGGTGAAGTTGATAACCCAAAGAAATATGAAGAAGCAGTCAAAACGCTTATTGGAAAGGGTTTTGACAATATCAGTTCATGGCCAATTGGCAATCCTGATGGGAGCAGAAACGAGTTCACGCCTTCTAGAATAGGGCTGTTTGGAATTCGGCGCTGGCTGCACAAAAATGCGCGATTATGCCATGGTCACAGCTGGGGCGGAGGAGTTTATGATTATAAGGGAAACATATTGCGAATCACAGACTATGTTACAAAGCACGATCCGAAAAAAGATTTTGTGCGCCAGTTGGTTGTATTTCAAGATGGAACGGTAGCTTATTCCTGGATACGTGAAGGCGCACTGTGTATGAGATAATTGGTAATGCTAAATTTCTTTCTTTGTGAATTGGGACTTCTTTTCTGCACGATTTTTTCTTTCAATTGAGATTAGTTTTGCCTTTGCCTTTTCAGGAGAAACTCGGGCAAGATTGAGTATACTTAATAGTTCCTGAAGAATATCATCGTATGTTTCGCGCTTGTGCCCCCTAAGCTTGTCAAGCCGTTCCTTTGTTTCTTTCAGCAATTTTATCGTCGTTATATTATTAGTTTTATCGTTTTTCATTGGAGTATATCGTGGTATACCATATTTAAGATTTTCTGCAAATTTTCATTTATTAGAGTAACTACAAAATAGTTATTTTTTGTAGCTACCCAAAAGTTTATATAGCTCACTTCTTGACTAATTATAACTAAATATGAGGCAAAAAATAATGGCATCAAAAAACCTTTTGGTTTATCTTGTTGCGGTATTCGCATTGGTAGCTTTGGCTAGCGGCGTTTCTGCATTTGGTAACATCACTGGTGTTGAAGTGAGCGGAGTCCCAGCTTTAGGAACAACTCCTACAGTTGATTTCGCGAATTTTGCTGGCCAGAAAGTACCAATCTTGGTAGTTTTCACGGCCACCGAAAACGCTTCTGATGTCAGAGTTAAAGCCTGGTTTTCTGGCGCAAAGGATAACTCAGCAGTCTCTGAGAGATTTGATGTACTTGCAGGAAGAACTTATACAAGAGTCGCTTACCTTGACGTACCTTTCGATCTTAAGGACTCGCTTGACGAACCAAGAAAGCTTTTGATCGGTGTTGAAAACAGAGATCAAACAGCAGACCAAGTTGAGATAACTTTCACAGTAGAAAGAGAAAGTTACAGACTTGATATCTTGGACGTAAACATGCAGTCAGAAATCAGCGCCGGAGAATCTCTAGCGATTGATGTCGTCTTGAAGAACACTGGAAGAAAATTTGCTGACGATGCTTTTCTTAGGATAACAATTCCTGAGCTTGGCATTGACACAAAGACCTACTTTGGAGACTTAAGCCCAATTGATCAAGCCAATCCTGACAAGGAAGACGCTTCTGAAAGAAGGACTTATGTCAGAATTCCAGTAGATGCGCCAGCAGGATTGTACACTGTAACATTACATGCGTACAACTCTGATTCGGAGGCATCAGCAACCAAGAGAGTTCTTGTAAAGGGAGTAAGCGAAACAGCTTTGGCTGTACCTTCTCAAACTAGCAAGACTTTCAAAACTGGAGAGAGTGCAGAGTACAAGTTGACTTTGGTCAACAGAGGAACAACTATTGCTGTATACAAATTAACAGCAACAGCACCTAGAGACTTGAACGTAGACATAAGCGACCCTCTTGTTGTAGTCCCAGCGGGATCAAGCAAGACAGTAAGCATTATGGCTAGTTCTTCGGTAAGAGACGCATACACTTTCAGTGTAAATGTCAACTCTGAAGAAGGAACACCAGTCAGCCAGAACACATTTGTAGCTAATGTTGTTGAAGACGACAGAAAGACTACAGGAAGTGGATTCAACCTTGGCGGCACAAGCAATGCAACAGTATTGCTTACAGTCATCTTGGCCATAATCTTCATTGTGCTTCTAGTTGTTTTGATTGTTCTTTTAACAAGAAAACCTGAAACAAAAGAAGAATTCGGCGAAAGCTATTACTAAATTCTTAAATTTTTTATTTTTTTATTTCTCTTTTATTTTATTCGGACTTTTTCAACATAGCCGGTCAGCAAGAAAGATTTATATATGGGAAAAAATTGGGGGGTAAATGACGAACGATGATGTTCACAGAGTAGTGACTTTGGACGACCTGCGAAATAAGCTTCAAATTGTAACATATAATTCAAGGAATTATTTTGTTCCTGTTGATGAGCTGAATAAAGTTTTAAAGGGAGATGTTCCAATTTACGCTTTAAATGTTCAACCTTGCAACAGGGCTGGAGAATGCTATTCAGGAAATGGTTCTCCTTGTGACTGCGATAATCAGCAAAAATGCTTTAAGGGCTTTGAAATCAGAGATACTAAAACATTGCAGGGAATTGCAGAGGCCTTAAGGAGGGACAGCAGGCAGTCTAGAGAAAGAACTCACAGACAACGGGCTTCCTTGTTTATTGGAACACGAAGAAACATAGGTCATCATAGATGCTATTATCTTGAAGATGTTAGGTTTTACGAACAACCTCCTGAGAGCGATTAATTTTGATTAAAAAAGTTAATTTTCAATATTTTCTTGTCTTAATTGAACTTCAAAATTATGAAAAGATATTAGACTTAAAACTCAGAAAACCTAAAAATTAAATTAATTAAGAAGATTACAAATCAGATTTTTTTATTAAATTTCTAATTTTTTGGTATTAAAGGGCGATTACTTAATGGAAACTGTGATTAAAACTTCGAAGAAGTTTTTAAATATCCT
>CAYZNI010000013.1:0-22272 GCA_964479755.1 Candidatus Woesearchaeota archaeon | reverse complement strand
AGCAATAGACAATAAAAGAGGAGAAGTTTTTGTCACCGATAATATACCTACTGGCGGCGGCGGAGGGTACTATCAAGACGGAAGATTATTAATTCTCAATCTAAGTTGGAAAAATACCCCTCTTACCTACCCAAACGCCCAGTATCCTGCAAAGTCCATTTGGGGTTTCTCTTTTGCAACAGAAATCGCAATAGATGAAAACGAAGATTACATGTATATATCTGAAGGAATGCGTCACAGAATTAGAAAATATAATCTTTCTCAAAAAGACCAACTAGGTTTCCCTAATTTAACAGGCTATATCGGGGAATTTGGCTCAAATCCCGGGCAATTCAAATTCCCTCAGGGTATTGAAATAGATAAATCAAATGGAGAAATGTACATTGCTGACTCTGGCAACCACCGAATCCAAGTTCTTGACTCAGAAGGCAATTACTTGCGGTCTTGGGGAGAATTCGGCTATGGCGCAGGACTGTTAACCTATCCCTACTTAATTGCTGTCGACCCGGATTTAAATATCGTATATGTAACAGATCCTTGGGCAGAAAAAGTTATTTTATACTCAAAAAACGGAGAATTTCTTACAGAATTTTCCCTCTCAAAAAAACAGGAACTTATTCAGGAAATATTTTATCCTTTTTCTAATAAGGTTGGAGGAATTGCTGCGCTTGGGGGCGGAGTCTTTATTTTAGGCCACTATAAAAAACTTTACAAATACAAAATAAACGACCTCACAGATCTTAATTTAGACAATATCCCTGACTCTATTCAAGTTTGCCAACCAGACGGATGCAATGGAAATTGTCCCTCTTCTTGTGCATCAAATGAACAAGACCCTGATTGCGGCATATCTTCTTGCAACGACAATTGTCGAAATGGTGATGAAACAGGAACAGACTGCGGCGGCTCATGCACCTTGCAACAAACTGAAACCTGTTCAAATAATATAGACGACAATAATAATTGCATACAAGATTGTTTCGAACCAAGCTGTTCCGGTCAAAACTTTTGCTCTTGCGCAGACGGAGTCTGTGGATTTGGAGATGCCTGTTTCGGAGACTGCTTCAAAGAATTGCAATGTGGAGACCAAACAGACAACGACGGAGATGGTTTTGTTGATTGCCAGGATTTAGACTGCAATAATTACATTTCAACCAGATTTAACAAAGATGCTCTATTTCAGAATAATTATATTCTGCAAAATTATCAATGTCAGTATTTTGGTGAACAAGTCTGCAATGACGCATTTGATAATGATGGTAACGGAATTAAAGACTGCGAAGAAGATTCCTGCGAGCTATTTTGCAATTTAAACTGCTATGACACAGACCTGGATACTTTCTACGAACAAACTGCCATATGTTTTGCTGGAGAAGATAAATCAAACTTAACCACTATAAGCTTCCCAGGTATCAACGAAACCACGTATCCTTTTGTAACCCCTTATACAGAACTATACCAAACAATAAACCTCTCAGAAATTCCCGATTTCAGAATGATAGAAAACTTAACTATAAACTTTTCTGGAAAAACAAGAATCCAATTTCTTAAAAATGTATCTCTCATACCCCTGGATTCGCAATATGGATATATTTTGTATACCAATATTTTTTTAGATGAGGCAATTATAATAACCGATACTTCAATTTCCATAAATACGACTGCTTACAAAAACTTTAGAAAACCTGCGATGATTTACTTTTATGGAACATATGATAATTTTAATATTCTTCGCGACGGAGAAATTTGCTCGTCATTGTATTGCACTGTTATTGAAAAAACTCAGGATTATGTTAAGGTAAGAGTCAGATCTTTTTCAAACTACTCAATAATGAAAATTTCAACGCCTGATTTAATGCCTCCTGAAATTAATTTGATAAGTCCAATCACTAAGAACTATGGTTCATCAGACTTTCCATTACCAATCAACATTTCATTAAACGAAATTGGAGAGAGTGTTGAATATTCACTAAATGGAGGAGCAAAAACACAGCTATCCACGCAGAACAACATAGATTATTATAATTATATAAATTCCATCCAAGATGGATCGCATATTATTAGAATTTACGCGAACGACACTTCAGGAAATATAAATGACACTGTTCAGCGAAGCTTTTATGTTGACAGAACAAAACCTCAAATAAATATAAATTCCCCGCCATTTGGAGCGAGCTTGGGATATAATACCATACAATTAAACTATTCAATCGAAGAACAAAACCTGGATAGCTGTTGGTACCGAATAAATGAAGCGAACAACATATCTCTGCAGGGCTGCGTCAACATTACCTTAAATCTTGAAAACGGTTTTTACACTTTAACTATCGGTGCAAACGATACTCTGGGCAACACAGGAGAAACTACAACAGAATTCACAATTCAAAATGATGCGCCTACAATAATTTTAAACTATCCAATAAATATCTTTCTAAACACAAATTTAGTATTCTTTAATTATTCTGTGTTTGACTCGCAGATTTCAAATTGCGAGTTATGGGGAAACTTTCAAGGCTTTTTTAAGAAAAACCAAACAACTAAATTTCCAAACATGGGTGAAAATCTATTTAATTTAAGTCTTTCCGAAGGTAAATACTCCTGGATGATCAGCTGCAACGACACAGACGGTGTATCAGCAAATTCTTCAAGAGTTAACTTTACCGTTGACACAACCCCTCCTGCTATAAATATATACTCCCCTTCAGGCACGATAAATTCAAGAATGAACATTAATTTAAGCTACTTTGTTTTAGAAACTAACCCTGAACAATGTTCTTTCTCACTAATGAAAGGAGAAGAAATTTTGATAAACAGAGAGCCCCTTTCTTGTTCTGAGAATCAAAAATTATTCAACGTTTCAGAAGATGGAAGCTTTACAGTCTTTGTAAATGCAAGCGACAAAGCCAATAATTATGCAATATCTAACGTCATTTTTACTGTCAATACTTCCGTAAATGTTTTTTGCGGAAATGGCTTTTGCAACACAAATGAAGACTGTTCGTCCTGCAGAATGGATTGTGGAACTTGTCAAACTGGAGGAAATAACGGTGGAGGCGGCGGAGGCGGCGGTGGAGGTGGCGGAGGCAGCAGTTCAAACAGCAACAATATAAATAGAAGTCTAAAACAATTTTATACAACAAATAAATGTGAGATAAACTGGACTTGCATTTGGGAGGAATGTGAAGACGAATTTCAAAAAGGTTATTGTTATGATTCTTCAAGATGCACACTAGAAACAAAATATGAAACAAGATACTGCAATAATGAAACTGTTTCAATCAACTTGGAAAATTGCAACCCTGAAAATGAAAATTGTGAATTAAATTATAAAAAATTAAGTTATTATGAAAGAAATAAAATACTAATTTTCTCATTAATTTCCTTGATAAGTCTTCTAACACTTTTAACCTTGATTAACCTGCTATTCAAGAAATTAAATAAAAAAATTAAATAGCCTAAGTTTTTCTCCAAACACCAAAAGCCGTACCTGCAGCTAAAAATCCAGAAGAAATACTCGAATATACTCGCTTGACATTTCCACCGAATAAATTATTTATGTCATTGTGATTAGAGATTTCCTTCCTCGCTATACCTGCAGCAAGCTGACGGGGTATTGCGCCCAATTTGGTAATAAACTGTAAAAGTTAGATAGCCCATATGGCAATATTTTGAATTGCAGTTTTAGCTTTTACGAAAATACTCGGTCCAAACTTAAATTCTTCTTTGTTATTAAAAAACCGTTTTCAGGATATCGAATTTTGTTAAAGTCTTCAAAAACCTGTTTAGAAATCTTACCTCTGCTTTTATGCGAGGTATAATCGGCGGTGAAACTCTCGTTTTTTGTCCGAGGTGCCTAAATTCTAAAACCTTTCCTTGAGCATAATCAGTTATTCAGTAAAACCTGTAAAAATAAGAATATCCATTTAGAACACGAACATTTATATAGAAATATTCTTTTTCATAAAAATGGAAAAAGACATTGACAGGATTCCTAAAAACGCCGATACTGATATTGTCATTCGCATTGATGATTTTGGCGGAAAGATTGGCGTTACAATTAGAGAATTCGTAAAGGGCGAACGTTATACTGGATTTACAAAGGCAGGAACAAGAATCCCTGCAGACAAATTTTCAGTCTTTAAGCAAGCAATAAACTCAATTGATGAAAAAGAATTAATCGAATTGTCACAAGTAACTTCTCAATCTTCATCTCAAACACCTTCAACAAATTCTCAAACACCTTCAACAAATTCTCAAACACCTTCAACAAATACTCAAACACCTTCCGAGCAAAAAGAGGTCCCTAAAAAGAATAAGAAAGTTCTTACAGACGAAGAATATATGTAATTATTGTATCTGAATTTCTCCAGAGAGGTCATCCGGGCTTGTATTATCCTGCAAAAGTTTGGCAACTTCATACTCCACATTGCTCCTGCTGCCAGTTCCCTTCGGTTCAGAGTCGGTTGCGATATCCTTTTCATTTAACTTTATCACTTCACTTGCTTTCAATTCCAATCCCTTCTTCCTAGCAAGCCCTCTGGCTATCATAGGTCTAAGTTTTTTTGGGTCATAATGAAGAACAACACCCCTCTTAATATTGGCATCTTCCTTCAAACGCAAACAAACGCTGTAAAGTTGCTCTCGAGTAAGTAAAATATCCTGCGGTTTAACACTTGCCCTGCTTCTTTCCTTAGCTGTATAACTCTTTAGTCCAACCCTATCACCCAGAACTCTCACTCTATAAACGCCGTCAGTTCTAACATCTCTTATAGAAAGTAAATACTGCCCATTCCCCTCATTTGGCGTTTGAGTGACTCCGGAAGTCTCCCCAATATTCGGCCGCTTGTCATCTTGTTTGGACTTAAATCCTCCCGCCCAAGCAGGAAGATATTTTCTAATATCCATCCAAAATCCAAAAAAACCCTTTTAATAAACATTTCTATTCCTTCAAACATAAACATCAATTAAAGTTTAATTATTTTTTCCTAAAGACCTTGCCGCATTTGATTACTTCCTTTCCTTGTAATTTTCCAGACCAAATCAACATTTTCAGCTACAAAATCTTCCAATTTACAACCTACAACAAAACCAGTCATGCCACAGTCTCATTTTAGTAATCGGCAACATATTCCCTTTAGAAAAAAACTTTTTTTTCATCTCCAAAAGCCTTTAATACCTAAATTTCTCTCTAGTAACATGTTTAGGAGCAAAAATGTCACAACAAATAAATATCAGGCAACCCATAGTAACCGTAGTAGGACATGTCGATCACGGTAAAACCTCAGTACTAGACTGCTTCAGAAATTCAAGTGTTCAAGAGAGCGAAGCGGGTGGAATTACTCAAAAAATTTCTTTTACCAAATCTCCATTGTCTCAAGTTAAATCGGCTTGCCCTCTAATTGACTCTCAAGGAATTAACTTAGAAATTCCGGGTTATCTATTTATTGATACTCCCGGTCATGCTGCTTTTACAAATCTTAGAAAACGTGGAGGATCACTTGCCGACTTGGCAATTCTTGTAATTAATATAAAAGAAGGGATAAAACCTCAAACCTCTGAAGTCCTGGAAATTCTAAAACAATACAAAACACCCTTTTTAATTGCCTTAAACAAAATAGATGCGATATCTGGATGGAAACAGCATAATAACCTTAAAGAATCAATAGAATCTCAAACAGAATTAGTTCAAACAGAATTTCAAACCTTATTATTAACATTTCAAGGTTCTCTTTCAGCCCATGGCTTTGACTCAGATTTATACTACAATATAAAAGACTTCACAAAGAAAATCGCATTGGTTCCTTGCTCTGCACGAACAAAAGAAGGAATTCCTGAATTGCTCTTTGTGCTCTGCGGACTTTCTCAAAAATTCCTTAAGGAAAGATTAAAAATTTCAGAAGATGCAAAAGGAGTAATCTTAGAAATAAAAAAAGACAAAACTCAAGATCACGTTGAGGCAATACTCTACGATGGAAGTTTAAAAGCAGGTGATGAAATAGCAATAGCCTCATTCAATGAGCCTATTATTACAAAAATCCGAGCGCTTGAAGAAATAGAGCCACTTTCAACAAAATACAAATCTACAGAAAAGGTTACGGCAGCCACAGGAATAAGAATTCATCTAACGAATAAAGAGGGAATACTTTCCGGAATGTTATTTCAAAAAATAAACAACAATCTAAAAGAAATCTCAAGTAGTTTTAAAAAAGAACTTGCCGGAGCAATAAACTTTGACAAGAATGGAATAATCGCGAAAGCCGATTCCCTTGGCTCCTTGGAAGCACTTCTCTTTTTGCTAAAACAAGAGAATATCTCAGTTGTTAATGCTGGAATAGGGCCTATTAACAAAAAAGATCTTATATCTGCCAAGGCAAACCTAGAAATCGATCCTCTAGATTCCATAATTATTGGCTTTAACGTTGAAAAAGAAGAAGACTTAGAACCTGGAAACGTGAAAATACTTTCAGACAAAGTAATCTATAAACTCATAGAAAACTTGCAAAAATGGCGCGCAGAAAAAAGAGCCGAAATAGAGCGTAATCGTTTAATGGAGTTATCAACAATTACAAAACTCGAAATTTTGCATAACTATCAATTTAGAAATTCAAATCCTGCTGTGTTCGGGGTTAGAATTCTCGCAGGAAAACTCCGTTGCGGACTAAAATTATTAGATGAAACAGGCGAAGAAGTTGCCCGAGTTAAAGGAATCCAGCACGAAAAATCTTCAGTTGAACAGGCAACAGAGGGCCAAGAAATCGCAATCTCTCTTCCAGGAATTAACTTTGACAGAAGACTTGCAGACAAAAAATTCCTTTACAGTGAAATTTCAGAACGCCAATTCAAAGATTTCAAAAAAAACAAGGACCTTTTATCAGCTTCAGAACTAAAAGTCTTGCAGGAAATCCAAGTTATAAAATCCAAGAAAGACGAAAATTGGGGACTTTAATAATAATCCTTCTTTCTTTGTCCAATTCTCTAAAATAAAGATTTCTTAAGTGAAAGAAACCATATTTCTCAGGCGACATGTTCTTTAGATTTTACTTTTCCTTTCCTAATATTGTCAAGTCCTTCTTTTATTTCTCCAATATCTTCTTAATCCAAAACTATCTCATGTTTGTTATGCATTAAATAAAGAACTTGTGAAATGATAAAATTTTTTCCTTACTCTAAGTTATAATAATACTACTTAAAAGGAGTTCAGAAATGGAACATTTATATTTTACTAATCCCATAAACAAGGGAAAACAACACATTAAGAAGCTTTGGAAGAAATGCAGATTATCTAACCGGGACTATCTTACCATATACAAACGCATGTTTAGGTGCAGTTGCCGGAGGCTTTGCAGTCTATAAAGAGATAAAAGAAAGAAATATAAATACCTTGTAAGTTCGAATTAATACTATTCAAAAAAGTGCTGCTTTTACCCTTGTAAGAGTTTTAGCAGGTACTTTATTTCATCAAAGAAAAATCAATAGAGAACTTGCAGAGGATAATTCAAGAGCAAATACAAGTAATTTAGAAAACCTGTAAATAAGGGTCACAAAATTATTTTTTATTATAGAAGCTTTGCCCGAATAGTCCACGAAAAGTCTGACTTATCGGGCAGGATTGATACTTTTCGGGCAGAATTATAGCCCAATTTCTTTCAATCCTTTGTCCAATTCTTCCTCTGCTTGTTTCTTGAACGCACCATAACACCTCTTTCCGCAGAAATAATCTCCATAACCCTTTTTTGCTTTCTTAATCTCAACTTTCTTACCACACTTACAGCATTCAATCATCTCCATTTTATAGCTCTGCTTCTATCTCCGCTTGCAGTTTTGCTTTCTGAATTTTCAGATGGTTTAACTCATCTTCCGCTTTGCTGAAATGCTTTTGTTTTTCTTCTATTGAATTTAGGACATCTAAAAATTCTTTCATTTTATTTTTTAGGTCTTTCATGCACAAAGAACAAAACACACTCTTAAATTATCTTCTGACTTCTTGGAAGTAGTAAGAAATAAATCTTATCTTAGTTCTTTCAATGCCAAAGCCACCGCATGTTTTTGTTGTTCTTTGGCTATCTCTAATCGTGTTTTCTCTTCTTCTCTCTCCACATCTGTCGGTTTTTTAATAAAAACAGTCATTTTATGCAAACTCGTATCAGAATTTAGTGTATGTAATTCTCCGCCGATACCAAGAATTTTAGCTCCACCTTGTCCGCTATTTTCAACAGTCGCAACCGCATGAAGTTCCATTTTGGCGTGTGCCTGACTTTCTGGGCAAGTGACATATCCTTTCTCAGCCAAACCGCTTTCTAACCCATCAATAAAGCTATTTACAAAATCCTTAACTGGACTTCCAATATTCATTTTTGTGTCTGCCATGAGATAAAGAGAACAAACGTCTATTTAAGTTTGTATATTTTCCATCACACAAATTTATTTCGCCTTCTTCAACTTCTCTTTTAGAGCATCTTCAAGAAAAGAGGATAAGTCAAGATTGTGTCCAGCACAATAAACTTTTACCTCTATCCAGAGTTTAGGGTCAACTCTAAAACTTTTCGTTATTTTTTCACCCATAGCATTAAGATAGTAAAGTAGTATTTAAATAAATATATAATGCAGTATATAGATATTTATATAGTAGTAATGCTTTAAAGTAATAAGGTAGTAATATGGATAAACAACAATACATCATAGAATCAAGAAAGCAGAGAGGTTTGGAATTAGCCAAAACTTTCCGAATTGTAAAGACAGAAAAAGGAGACTGGAAAGTTCCGAGTTCGTCTGGAAAAGGATACTTTATTGTTAAAAGCAACGGCTTCGGAGCAACCTGCAACTGTCCTGACCATGAACTAAGGAAATGCAAGTGCAAGCATATCTGGGCGGTTGAGCTAATTGTAACGCAACAGATAGATAATGAAGGCAATGTAACGATAACACAGACAAAAAGAATAACCTACAAACAAGACTGGAAAAACTACAATCTTGCACAGCAGAAGGAAAAAGAATTGTTTATGAAATTTCTCGCAGACATCACAAGCAGAATACAAAATCCAGCTTACACCTTCGGAAAGCCAACAAACCCACTAAGCGACATGATTTATTCAATGGTTTTCAAAGTTTACTCTGGCTTCTCTGGAAGAAGATTTAATACTGACATGAGAGAAGCAAAGGAAAGCGATTACATCAGCAAAGACATTTCTTATAATTCAATGTTTGATTATTTTAAGAAGCCAGAATTAACGCCTTTGCTTTCTCAATTAGTAACCTTAACAAGTCTACCTTTACGAAGTGTTGAGAAAGATTTTACTATTGATGCCACAGGTTTCGGCACAGGCAATTTTCAGCGTTGGTTTTCATTTAAGCATGGCAGAGAGATAAGTTCAAGAAAATGGGTAAAATGCCATTTTGTCTCTGGAGTTAAAACGAATGTAATAGCCAGCGTAAAGATAACATCGGAGTTTGATAATGATTGTCCTCAACTTCCAGAACTTTACAACAACACAAAAGAATTTTTTGACATGGAAGAATTAAGCGGAGATAAAGCATACTTGTCAAGAGATAATTTAGAACTAATAGAAGACAGTGGAACACGAGCATTTATTCCTTTTAAGAAAAACAATACGCCAAACAAAAAGGGAATGGTCTGGAAAAGACTTTACCACTACTTCCAATACAAACATGATGATTTTTTGGAGCATTATCACAAAAGAAGCAATGCTGAAAGCACAGTTTTCATGATTAAATCAAAGTTCGGAGACTCTGTAAGAAGCAAACTCTGGACAGCCCAAGTAAACGAAGTCTTGTGCAAAATCATAGCACATAATCTTTACTGCGTGATTATGGAAATGTTCTGTTTGGGCGTTAAGCCAGATTTTGACATTTCGGAAAATTAACGAAAGTTTTATAAGCGGTAGCACACTATTATTAATAAGAGTAGCATACTCAAAGGAGAAAAGAATGCCATCAGATAAAAGAGTCGTAGCATACTTAGATAATGAAGATTGGATACTCTGGCAACTGGCTGTCAAAAAATACAAATTGGATAAATCAAAGTTGCTTAAAGAGATAATTCACTCTTGGCTCTTCTCAAATAAATTGCAACTGGAGAGTAAGAATGGTTAAGTCTATAAACATTTTAGGACAAGAGCAAGATATGAAAAAGAGGTTGTATGGAACTTTCCAACTTAATGGAAGTCTTGCTTTGCATTCTTGGTATAAATATTTAGCTGGATTTTCTGCTCAATTTGTTTTAGACGCATTGGAAAGATACGATATAAAACATGGCGACACCGTCTTGGATTTTTTCGGTGGCGTTGGCACAACCTCTGTTGTTTGCAAGAAAAACAAAATAAAAAGCATCAGCATAGAATTAAATCCGTTTGCTTGTTTTGTTGCACGAACCAAACTAAACTGGGGTGCTGATTTGGACAATACAGAAAGATTATTGGATAAGTTAATCAACCAAAAAGAGAATTACAAAAAAATTGAACTGGACAAAAACGACCAGTTAAATAAGTTCTTCTCTCCTAAAATATTAAGAAAAATTTTGTTTATTAAAAAATATTCAAATAAAATAGAAGATGAGGGAATTAGAGACTTGTTCTTGTTATCTTTAGTAAAAACGTTAAAGCCAGTTAGCAACTGCATAAATTTCTCTCCTTATTTTCAGTATAAAGATGAAAAACTGAATGATGCGAGAGTCTTTGAAATCTTTTTCAATAATCTCCGAGATATGATAAGCGATTTGAGAAATGTTAGAAAAAACAATACTCCTGCTAAAGTGATTTTTGGAGATTCAAAAGAAGAATTAAAAAAGTTGAAATCAGACTCTATTGATTTAATAGTCACTTCTCCGCCATATCTTAACAACTGGGATTATTCTTGGATAACCAAATTAGAGTCTATTTTTTTGGATTATGAATTAAATAACCTGCGGGAAAAACTCGTGAGAAGTTCGACTTATCTTTTAGACAAAGAAGATAAAAACGAGCTGTCAATAATCCCTGATAAAAAAACAAAGTCCGAGATAGAGGGATTAGCGAAACAGTTAGAAGGCAAAAAGAAAAACAGCAATAGCAAAGAGTTTGATAAGATAGTCTTGACATATTTCAATGACATGTATCTGATACTAAAAGAAATGAAAAGAGTTATGAAGAAAGACTCTCACGCATTAATTGTTTTAGGAGACTCTGGCTTATACGGGGTTCATGTTAAAACTGACGAGATTATCGGAAAAATTGGAAAATCTTTGGGTCTTAAACTTGTAAATATTGAAATTTTAAGGAGGAGAACAGCAAGCAGACACAAAATTCCATTGCGGGAGAGTGTAGTTATATTTAAAAAATAAACCTTGCTTATTAATTCATGGCTTTTACAATTTCAAAAGAGAGGATGTATCACTTTCCGCATAATACTCTATTTGTTGATGAACTAATCCTAATGCTAAAATCTCTTGATTTGAACAAGAAAAGACACACATTTAGAGAGATAAGGAATGAGATGTTTATCAAAGAAATAGAGGATAATGTTTTTTCTAAATTTCACTCAAACAAGCCATACAGAATCATCGTTAAGGGCGAGGATGTGGATAAACAAAGCATCCGAAATAAATTTGAAGATATTAAAAAAAGCAAAAGCAGACCCTTAGGAATGCCTCAAGAATTGTTTGATAAAATTCTTGCAGAAGATATAGACAATGTAACACAATACTTCTTAGAAAACAGAAAAAAAGATTTTGCTAAGGCATTGAAGCAGATGGATAAAAACCCTGAAAAAGTTTTTGATGTTCAATATAAACCAACTAAGACATGGAAATATAACTGGGTTGAGTTCGTAAGAGATTATGTTGATTTTAGTGCTTATTGCGGGCTTACACCCTGTTATTACAAACTCCCCGAAAGGCAAGATGAAGATGGTTATGTAATAACGAATAGGTTAAAACAACTTTTAGACGGAGAGATAACAATAGAAGAAATTTTGATGGATTATAAATATTCAAACTCCTCAATTAACTTGAAGAGATATGGGCAGTTTAACATTAAAGTTAGACCTTTTTATGCCCTACTAAAATTGCTTTATTTATTGCAAGAAAATAAAATGGAAAAAGTTGAAAGTCATCTTTTGTTCGGCTGTGTTTCTTGTTTAACAAATGAAAAAGAAATTGTGGATGCGAGAGATTTCATCCTGAAATTTATGAAAGACAAGAGAGATACAAGAGATTACTCAATATCCTTAATCCGAGAGATAACAAGATTTGCTTCTGGGATGCACAGATTTTTGATTGAGACGCAACTTGCCGAAAAAACAAGCGAAGGTAGTAAAGATTATTACTCTATTACAAAGAAAGGAAAAGAACTTATTAAGTCAATTCCGCAAAACGTTTTATTCTTCGGAGAATATACAGAAAAAGGGGTTTACTATTCTCCTTTAATAGCATACTTGCTAAAGATATTTGCAGAATCAATAAAAGAAGAAAACAATAAGCTCTCAATCAGTTCAATAATAAAAAATCTTGGAGATATTGACCGAGAAATCATCTTGTCTGCTCTAAAAGATGTTTCTACATTAACGCCAAACCCTATCAAAAGAATTTCAAATGATTTGATAGAATTAAACAATTTCGAGAGTCAATATGCAGTTAGCCCGTATGTTGATTTTTCTTCTATTGAAGAAGCAGAGTTTGTTTATGGAAAAGAAATTATTAAGGAATCTAAGAGATTAGAGATTGAAAGATTGGAGATGCCACCACAGGAAATTATTGACGAATTGCTCAAAACTTCTGGCGAATCTGATGGCACAGCTTACGAAGATGCTGTTGAAAAAGCATTGAAATTGTTGAGTCTTGGAATGGTCAAGAGATACGGACAGCGTTCAGCATTTAAGAGATTAAGCGATATTGTATGGAAATTAGAATACGAATCTGATGGAGAAATAAAAACTCTGCTGATTGTGATTGAGACTAAAGCAGGAAATGCTATTTATTCGTTCAGAGAAGACAAAGAGTCAGATGACATGATAAATACTCTCCTCATGTATAAGAAGGAGTTTACTAACTTACATGGAATTTGGATTATTGTTTTAGACAGCGACAAAATTCCAGAGTCTGCACATGGTGGATTTAGAGGAGATGGAAAAACACAAAAGTCTTTTATGGATAAGTTAATGTCAATTCATCAAAAAGTTTTGGTGTCTTTTGGAAAACCTGTCTTGGTGACTGCCTTCGCTGTTAAACCATTTATAGAATACTACAAATACCTCTATTCATTGATTAAACTTCATAAGTTAGAGAACGTTAATGCGATTATAGAAGAGTTTTACATGAAAGGAAAAATATTTTTTGATGATTATCGTTATATTAAAGTTCTCAATGATGCTTCTCACCTAAAAAGGAGTTTATTTGTTTAAAATGAACGGCGGAAAACTAAATGATT
The DNA here is from genome assembly GCA_964479755.1 of Candidatus Woesearchaeota archaeon. Classification (GTDB taxonomy): domain Archaea; phylum Nanobdellota; class Nanobdellia; order Pacearchaeales; family GW2011-AR1; genus UBA73. Next base: position 8,854 of record CAYZNI010000013.1, on the reverse strand, counting down.
TGGATGCTAAAGAATGGATTAAGTTTACTAAGAGCTGGTTTGTTCATGACCCGCCAGCGAGGAAGGGAAATGAGTTTTTGCATCCTGCAAAATATCCAGAAACGATGGTAAAAGAATTTATTAATTTCTTTACAAAAAAAGGAGAAATGGTCTTTGACCCTTTCCTTGGCACTGGCTCTACGCTTGTCGCATCTCTGGAAACTGGGAGAAATGGAATTGGAGTTGAATTAATTAAAAAATACGCAGATATATCAAGAGAGAGATGTAGCCAAAGAGTTTTAGCTGATTCAATTAGACAAATGGTGATAGAAGCAGACTCTTCAATGGTTGATGAAATTTGGAAAGAAAAAAACTTACCCAAAGTGGACTTTATCATAACGTCTCCACCATATTGGAATATGTTAAAGAAAAGCAGGGGGGGAGTTAAATCTGCTCAAAAGAAAAGAAAAGAAAAAGGATTAGATACGCATTATTCAGAACACAAAGAAGATTTGGGAAATATTGATGACTACGAAACATTTATCGAGAAACTTGGAAAAATATTTGATAAAACTTATGATATTCTGAATGATAAAAAGTATATGGTTGTAATAATCCAGAACGTCAGAACAAATGGAGAAGTCAAACCTCTTGCATGGGATTTACAGAAAAGAATAAGCAAGAAGTTTACTTTTGTCGGAGAAAGATTATGGTGTCAGGATGCTAAAATGCTCGGTATTTGGGGCTATCCTTCAACTTTTGTAACAAATGTTCACCACCATTATTGTTTAGTATTCCAGAAGCAACATTAGTCTTTCTTCTTTCTCATTGCGTTTATTCTCGCCCTTACTTCTGGTCGCTTAAAATAGTCTCTGCGGTATTCTTTAATTTTTTTCTGCACATCTTTCCTATTTCGATATTCTTTCATTTTATTTCTCATATACTGTCGGTGTTTTTCTCTTTTTTCTGGGTCGTTATAGAAAGGTGTTTTATACTGCTCTTTTTGAATCATAAATAAAGCAAGGTTTAGTATTTTATAAATTTTATCTGAAAGTGACTTTTCGGACAAAATCCAGACTATTCGGGCAAGTTTAAGTTATCGGGCAAAGCTTATTATAGAGAAAGCTTTAAAACCCTAATTTCTCATTAAATAACATGCCATTCAAAATAAACATAGGCGAAAAAGGAAAAACTTGGAAAATTGAAACCGAAGCGTCAGCTCTAAATGGCAAATCACTGGGAGACAAAGTTCAAGGCGCTGAAATCTCTCCTGATTTGGCAGGATACGAGCTAGAAATCATGGGAGGTTCAGACCTATCAGGCTTTCCGATGTACTCAAAAGTCGAAGGTCTTGGATTAAAAAAAATTATCTTAAAAAAAGGCTGGGGTATGCGCAAGCGCCCAAGAAGAGAGGGAAAAAGAAAGCGTTCAACACCAAGAGGAATGCGAAAAAGAAAAACTGTCCGAGGAAAAGTTATTTCAGAAGCCGTCACACAACTTAATCTCAAAGTTATAAAAGCAGGAAACAAGCCTCTGGCGCAAGTTTTCCCAGACCAAAATAAAGCCCCAGAGCCTAAAGTAGAAAAAGTCGAAACCGCTCCTGCTCAATAATTCTAACTTAAAAATAGCAACAAAGTCAAAAAGTTTATATAACTCCAATGACTTCGAAATTTATGGAAACAATCAAACTTCCGCTGCCTAAGGAGGAAGATGCACTTCCATGGACAATTGACAATAAAGTATACAAAACCGATAAACAAAAACTCTAAAAACACAGAAAATGCCTTTATTTCTATGCCAGAAAAACTGGAATCAAAAGTAAGAAAACTTGACGATGAAAGCAAATCAATAACAGAATCAGTAAAAGACGTAGCAGAGCAATTAGGAGCTAATCCAGATACAGTCTATAAATACATATTCGCCAAAAGAAAAGGTTTTAAAACCTTTGGAAAATATGACCTTGCTTTAGCAAGAAAAAAAGGAACGACCAAGTCGAAAATAGCAAAAATATTTTTCAATAAAAAATTCGGAAATACTAGGTGGGCAATGGACTTTTATGCAGCTCAAAGAGGTTTCGAGTCTCAACGCGAATACTTGAATTCACTAGCACAAAAAAATACGGCTTTGAAAACATTAAACAATTAACTGCATTTAAAAAGAGCCTTCCAATTACAGAAACTAAGGCAGATTTAGTATCTTTCGTTGACCCAATTACTTTATTAGGATTTCCAGAGACTGACCGCACCAACCAACAAGACTTTGCTGAACAAATAGCAGAATACGCAAAATCAGTTCTAAAACCAAGAGAATGGGAAGTTCTGCGCCAAAGATATCTCGAGGGAAAAACATTTAGAGAAGTAGGGGAAGAAATTAAAATATCTCTCACGGGAGCAGAAAAAATAGAAAAAAGAGCATTAGAGCATTTAAGACAGGCAATTAAACCACTTCTCAACTTACCGCAACCCTTATAACACCAAACTTTCTAACAATTCAATGAAAGAAGACATAATAAATATTGGAATATTCGGACACATCGACCACGGAAAAACCTCCTTGCTAAAACAACTTAGCGGAAAATGGACTGACACCCATAGTGAAGAAATCAAGAGAGGAATCACAATCAAACTCGGTTATGCCGACGCAACCATCTACAACGACAAAGGCAACTTCAATATCGAAAAAAATGGGATTGCTGTCAGACAAGTCTCTTACATTGATTGCCCCGGCCACGAAATGTTAATGGCAACAACTCTCTCAGGCGCTACTCTCATTGACGCCGCAATTCTTGTCATCGCGGCAAATGAAGGGATCAAACCCCAAACTAGAGAGCACTTAATGGCGCTAAAAGCAAAAAAAATATCTAAAATAATTGTTGTTCAAAACAAAATTGACCTGGTATCAAAAGAACAAGCACTGAAAAACTATCAGGATATAAAAAATTTTCTAGGCAAAGACTTCCAAAACTCCCAAATAATTCCCGTCTCTACACTTCAAAGCGTCAATATTTCAGAAATACTAAAAGCCATTTCAGAGATTCCGATTCCAGATCGTAAAGTATCAGAAATGCCAATTTTTATAGTGGCAAGAAGTTTTGACATCAACAAGCCTGGAACCTCTCCTAAAGAGCTCCATGGCGCAGTTCTAGGCGGTTCGCTAATTCAAGGAAAGTTAAAAGTCGGAGATGAAATAGAATTAAAACCCGGAAGAATAATCACAGAAAACAATCAAAAAAAGTATCTTCCAACTAAAACAAAAATCCTCTCTCTATTCAAAGGCTCAGTCAAAGTTCAGGAGCTAATTCCTGGCGGCTCAATGTCAATTGAAACAGAGTTGGACATGGTTTTGGGAAAAAACGACGCGCTCGCAGGCAACATCGTTTCTCTCGAGGGCAAACTCCCAGAGCCTACCTCAACTTTAAAACTTAAGTACAGCCTCTTCCCTGAAGTTTTTGGTCTGGCAGGCCACCTCAAAGTCGAAAACATCAAGAAGTCAGAAGTTTTAATGCTATCAGTCAACACCTCAATCACAGGCGGCACCGTTTCTTCAGAAAACCAAAATGAAATTTCCCTATACTTGAAAGTCCCGGCAATTATCTTCAAAGGCGACAATGTAGGTATTGCCAGAAACCTAGCTGGTCATTGGAGATTGATTGGCTACGGCGAAGTTATCTAATCGCCAATAATATTTATAATTCCAAAGTTCTTTTCAATTAAATGCAATCACTAACTTCCCAGCAGCAAAAAGCAATTTTAAAAACTAAAGGTCCTTGTGTAATCCTTGCCGGTGCTGGCACAGGAAAAACATACACAATCGTTGAGAAAATTAGTCATCTTATCAAAACCAAAACCTACCCAACGGAAAAGATAGTCTGCATAACTTTCTCTAACGAAGCCGCGAGCTCTCTCCAAAAAAAAATCTCAAAATCCCTCCCTGAAAACTCTCCTAATCCAATAATAAAAACATTTCACGCTTTCTCAGCCGAACTCTTAAGAGAACATGGTGACAAAATCAATGTTAAAAAAGATTTTAGAATATTAACTCCAGACGAAGCAAAAATAATTCTTCATAAGAATCTGCGCATTACCGCGATAAACTGCCATAAATACATAAGCTCAATTGGGATCGCGAAAGACTTGGAAATTTCTCTCCAAGACCTGGAAAAAAACATAGAGAAGAAGTCTCAAAAATACCTTCAAGTTGACCTGGAAAAGAAACTTGAATCAATGATGTTTGAATTTCAGACACTTCATTTGAAAAAAGACAAGGACAAGCACGAGCTGTCTGAAGAAATTAGGAAAGTCAAGGAAATAATTCAAATTAAAAAATTCCTCTCCGCTTGGAAAGCTTTTGAAAAAATAAAAGAAAGAAACAATTTTCTTGACTACTCCGACCTAAACAAAAAAGCACTGGAATTAATAAAAAATAACAAAGAGATCGCCCTAAATTACTCTTACATTATCGTTGATGAATTTCAGGATACAAACAAAATTCAGCTTGAGCTCCTTTTTCACCTAGCTCCGTTTAGAAATATAACTGTTGTCGGGGATATCAATCAGTCAATTTACAGATTTCGCGGGGCGTATCACAAAAATCTGGAAGATTTCAAAACACACTTTAACATCAAACCACAAGATATCCTAAACCTCGACGAATCTTATCGTTCAACAAACAAAATACTAAGAAATGCCCACAGGCTCATCTTAAACAATTATTCTGACGAAAAAGAATGCTTCGAAGTCACTAGCAAATTCAAAAAAGAAGGCGAAAATCTTCATGTTTTCCAAATGAAAAACGCGAAAGAAGAGTCGCGTAAAGTGCTTGAATTAATAAAACAAAAACTGTCTCAGGGAATTCCAGAAAAGGAAATCTGTGTTATGTTCCGAAATCACCAATACGGCAGGGTCATAAAAAAACTTCTCGAATCAGAAAACATCGCATTTTATTCAGTTTCAAAGGCATCTCTTCTTGATCAAAAGTCAATTAAAACCCTGATAGATTACCTATCAGTTTTAAACAAGCTAAAAACTAAAGAAAACGGCGGTGAACAACACTGGTGGAATCTTCTTTATGAATTAAAATTCTCCGAAGAGGACCTGATAAAAATAGGTAAATTTATTAAAGTCAACAGAGTTTCAGAAAATATTTCTGCAAAAATATTAAATGAACTTCAAAATCTAGACCTTTCAGAAAATGGAAAAACTCAGGCTAAAGTTTTCACAGAAAGAATAAAATTTATGCTTCCTCTATTGTCAAAAAACGTCAAAGAGTTAATTATTGGAGTGTTTCATTCATCGGGTCTTATTCTTAACCTTGAAAGCAAGGAAGAAAAAGAAATAGTTATTAACGTTAATAGGTTTCTAGAACTTGCAGAGTCCCATGTTCCTCTTTATGAGCCAGACTTGCAGAGTTTTTTGCACCACCTAGAAGTTTTAAAGTCACTTGATGTGGAAATTGAAGCTCCAGAATTAGAATCCAACGGAATTCGCTTAATGACTTTACATTCGACAAAAGGTCTTGAATACGACACCGTTATCATAACCAACCTTGCTCAAAAGCGATTCCCATCAGAAAGAACTAACTCAAATCCTCTCTTGCCACTGGAACTTTTTCCAGAATTCAGAAACATAAATGAAAAAGACATTGAATACATTCTCCATGAAATGGAAAAAAAACAGCAGCTCTTTGAGGAACGCAGACTGTGCTATGTTGCATTCACTAGGGCAAAAAACTCACTTTTCCTGACATTCGCAGATAGCTACAACAATAAGAAACACTTCCCCTCCCAATTTCTTAATGAAGTAAACTTCAAAGAGAACTCCGATATTACCTTCACTTTAGACCTTGAAGAAAAATACTCTGAGCCCATCATAGAGATCAGGCCTGCCGAAATTAAAAAAGAAATTGCAAAAGAATTCGTTTTCTCTCCAAGTTCCCTGCTCTTGTTCTCAGAATGCCAGAAGAAATTTGAATACAAGTATATTTACAACATGCCTGAAGAACAGCCTGAAAACTGGGAGGCTTTGCGATTAGGGAGTTTTGTCCATCTTATTCTGGAAGAAGGCGTGAAAAATAACTTCAGATTACTAAAAGAATACCTGGATTTTTCTTCAGAACTTAACGCAAAAGAGGACTGGCAATCCGTTGAAATCGAGGAAGCAAATCATCTGGTTAAGGTTTTTTTTGAGAGAAATAAATCAAAATACAATGAAAACTCCAAGACCGAGCAGAAATTGACAGCTGAAATTGCCGGAATTAAATTTCTCGGCTATGCTGACAGAATTGACTTCTCTCCTCTGGGTCTGGAAATAATAGACTATAAAACCGGTAATTCTGCAGTTCCTCCAAAAAACAGGAACTGGCAGCTCGGATTTTACGCCCTGGCTGCAGGAAAATTGGGTAAAGTCCACAAGCTAACACTTGATATGCTAAGGCAGGAAAAGCCCCTTGAATTTAAAGTGGACAGCACTGGCAACGCTTCAGCTTTGTTCTCTCCACGAATGGAATTCAGCATCCACGAAGTAAAAGAAGAACTCCTGAATGAAGCAAAAAAGGTTCTTGAAGCTCTAAAATCGGGCTTCAAGCCCTGTCCAATTGAAAAAAACTGCGAATTTTGCAACGAATATTTTTACAACAGCTGATCAGAAAATAAATTTTCTATTTTCTTTGCATTTTTTCCAAGAGATTTTCTAGCCTCATCTGTAATGACTACCTTCCCTCTCTCCCCGTCACTGTACAAAACTTCCAATGTTTTGAAAACAGAGTTAAAATCACCATTAAAACCGTCGTCTCTTTTTGTATACCTGCCTTCTTGTTCACAAAGTCTAGAAACCCTGTATCCCTTGCCGCTTACGCTAATTAATAAAACTGAATGAACCTTATTTTCCACCATAAACAAGAATATTCCAAGTTTAAATTAATTTCTGCATCTCAGTACAATATTCCCACAATCTTATGTTTAATTTGAGAAAATCTGATTATCTCCGTCGTATCACTATTGTCTCCCTTCACAACTAAATAAACCCCTCCGCCATCAGAATTTTTCTCTATGACTCTATGAACAATTAGGCTCGCGTCACTGCTTCGATAAGAAACTATGTCTCCAACTTTAACCTCGCTGTCATCCTTTGGAACAATTGCAATCCCGTTTGAATTCTCGTTTAAAGTTGGCAGCATACTCCCACTAGCTCCATAATTAGTTACGCTTGAATTGGAAACAAGCAATATAATTTTGTCATTAAAAACCTGAATATCGCCAGAATCAAAATAGTTCGCCGGTGGGCTTAATGATGGAGAAGTAGAAAATAAAGGAAGAATCAGGTCTCCGGCCCTGAAACTAAGAAACACACCAAATACTATGCCAGCTGTCAACACAAAAAATGTGTAAAACAATTTGAAAATTATTCCGCCTTTATTGTTCATTCTTACCTCAGGAAAACAGGCATTATATTACTTTCGCTTCAGCATAACGCTATAACAAGTCGCAATGTTTTCATTTGAAAATATACCCTCAATTTAATATCTTCATAATGAAAACTTTTTAACAAATTTGGCTGTGGAGGGTTTTGAAAAACCCTCTTTCACTAAATTTCATATTAAATAAACTAATAATTCTGACATTTGCATAATTACCTTCAATAAAAATATATTATTAATCTGTGTAATTTTGTTTTTTTAATAATGTTACAATAAATGTGGTAATTCAAAATCTTCTAATTATTAATTCCAAAATTTGAATGTAAGTTATTATTTGCTTTTACGCCAAAAAAGTTAGTACTCGTTCCGTGACTTTTTCCAAACAATATAAATTCTGATTCCCACGCCAAATATTATAAGCAAGGCGATTGTAATAATCAGCCACATATAAATTGAAATCCTTGGAATTTTTATCAATGGCTGCTCAATGGGGCATATTACTGGGCAAGGCCCTCCGCAATCCACTCCAAATTCCCCTTGATTCTGTGTTCCGTCAGAACAGGTCGGGCAAGCTCCGCAAGGTCCTCCGCAATCAATCAAAAACTCGCAACTTCCATTGTGACAATTTTTAATCCTGTCAGAACATGAAGGATTTTCTGTGTAATAACATCCTTGGAACAAGCTAGGCATCCCTGAGAGTATGCCGCACTTCTTTGTGTCAGTGCACTCTCTTTTTTGATAGCCGCAAAAATCACCAGCAAATGCTTCTTTTTCACAATCTGTTAAAACATTTCTGTAATCACTGCCTTCAAGAATTCCACTCTCCAATCCTTCTTCTGTTCTTGAGCACGTTCCCCAATCAAAACACCCCCATTGTGGAGAGCAGCCGCCGGCACCACCTCCTCCCCCGCCACCTCCGCCGCCTTGAGAAGGACTTGGGCAATCAACCTCATTCACGCTAACATTCCAGCTTAAAGAAGCATTCAAAGAGCCATCAGTCGCCTCAACCCTAACAATATGCAACCCTCTAACTCCGCAAGAAAACGCATAATCAAAGTCACTCGTCAAATTCAACAAACTTTTTTTCTCAAAAACGCCATCGACATACCAATAAATATCCAAAAAATTGCCATCAGGATCAAAAACACTAACATTAAAATGATTTGCAACCAAATCACTAGTTGAAAAACTGAGGTTCACAGGATAAAAGTCCATAATTTCAGGAGGCCTGTTAAAACTCACAACCGCAAGTTGAAACAAGTTACAATCACTCTGATTCAGTCCATCCTGCCCGCAAACCTGCTGTATTACAGGGCTTATTTTGCTTGCGGGCAAAGCATTATCATTCGCGCAAACTGTAACATTGTAAATTCCAAGATGCGATGAGTTCGCGGTAAAGTTAATAATTCCGTTCTTGGTTATGTTAAACAGTTTTACTCCTGAAGAAAAAGAAACATTAAAG
>CAYZNI010000012.1:0-22680 GCA_964479755.1 Candidatus Woesearchaeota archaeon | reverse complement strand
CCGTAATTCATTCATTGGCTTGAAAGCCAAGGATTTCTTACGGAAGGATTAATAAGAAAGACATTTTAAAATATCGTGAAATTCTAGGCCATATTGGCATTCAAATTGCAGACGAATTTTTCATCGTCCCCACTTCAAGAAAAGAATTTGAGGATACTGGATGCCCAAATCACTCCTGCAATCCAAATTACTTACATTGCATTAAAAGAAATAAAAAAAGGCGAAGAAATCTCTTTAGATTATGCATTTATGGAATCATATTTCAAGCCATTTGAGTGCAATTGCAAAAACAAAAACTGCAGAAAAACAATAAAGCCAACAGACTGCCAAATTCCAGAATTGCAAAAAAAATATAAAAAATACTTCTCGCCCTATCTTAAAAAAAAGTTCATTTGACTACTCCAGCCCAAACCTCAAAACTGCTCCTACTCCAGAAGTCAAATTCCAAAATTGCTCTCCGTCCTGATTTTCCAAGCCTATAAAATGAACCTCCGCCCCGATATTTTCAGCCATCTCCTCATACTCCTTCGCCTTATCCCTGTCAAATTTCTTGGATATCAATATCATAGCCGCAGCTCCCCTTTCCAAAGCCAATTTAACTCGCTCCTCTCCATAAACCGCCATTTTTGAATTTCTCCCAAGAGTTTCAAAAAACTTCTGAAGAACCTTCTTTTCTTTTATAAGTTCTTGTTGCGCAATTTCTTCCTGCGAGCTTTCAACTAATAGTTCAAGTCCATGCTCATCAGTATATCCCAAGTCCTTTATCGCGATTATTTTTTCTTTGAGTTTTGTAACTAACTCTCCTTCCTCAAGAAATTCCTCTTTGGTTGGAATCGGCCCTCCGACTAAAATTCCTTTAAGTTTCGGCATGTCAAAAAATATTTTTTTCATTTCATCAGCAACTCTCCTGAAAAATTCTTTCGCCAATCCCTCAGTAATCCTGTGAAAACGCTGAGAGCTTTGTCCCCCAGCCCTAATCTTCCCCGGCACTCCAGAAGAAAATTTTTGCAAAACCTTTATTTGCGAGCCCTCCAACAGGCCAATCATTGCTTCCTGTCTGTCAATAACTAAAAGCCCATAAACTTCCTCAACACCCGCCATCTCAATTAATGGATCTAAAACAAAAACCTGATCGCAACGATAAATTTTAACGTTTAACGGCTTCGGAGGCTCATAAAGCCAAATTTGTATATCGCTCTCGCCTTCCTTTCTCGAGATATTACCGCAATAAATGCACAATCCATTAGGCGGAGTCTGCTTCATATTCTTAATCTCACGAATTATCATAGCCAAAGCATCTCCGACGTTATTTCTAACCTGTTTCGATTTGATATTCGCAGCAGTGGATTTCTCTGCCTCCAGCTGTCGAGTAATCAAGTTAATATTAGCACCGACAGGAACTAAAACAGAAACAAGTTCAGTATGCATTCCTTTGATGCTTCCAAGTAGCTCAATCAAGTCTTCAAGTTTTTGCTTTTCCTTCGGGTCAATCCCGATATTAATTTCCTTGGCCATTATATTTTATAGAAAAAAGAATGCTTAATAAAGCTTGTCAAGCAACCCTAACTTCAAACTTGCCCTTGACAATCTCGCCCTCAACCGCGCAAACACCTTTAAGGTCCTCTAAAACATCTTTCAACTCTTTCATTTCCTCGGCACTTAAAGACAATTTAATAGGCGCGTTCATCGCAATCTTAAATTCTGATTTTGCTTGCCGAACTTTTGAAATAATCTCCAAAAACTTCTCCCAGATTTTTGAATCGTGCTTATGCTCTGAAATTCCAATTCTTAAAGGCCACTCAAGTAAATGCACTGATTTCTCGTTCTCAAACTTCTTGAAATGACTCTGGTAAATTTCCTCTGTTACAAATGGTGTGAACGGCGCAAACAATTTTACAATCGCCAACAAACTCTGATAAAGAGTCCAAAACGCTGAAGCCTTTTCTTCCTTATTTCCATTGTAAACTCTTCTCTTTACAATCTCCAGATAGTTATCGGTGAAAACTTTCCAAAAAAAGTTATCAACTTCCATCTTTGCCTTTGAATAATTATACTCTTCAAAAGCCTTTGTGCAATTCTCAATAACTTCATTTAACCGAGATAAAAACAATCTATCAGCTTCAACAAGTTTAGCCGGCATTTTTTTCTGAAATTCCAGGCTTGAAAACAAAAAGTTTGTAGCATTCAATATTTTTGTGACAAATTTCTTTCCGGTAACTAAGTCTTTTTCCATATAGTCTAAATCCTCTCCAAGCCTCGAAGAAGCTGCCCAGTATCTCATTGCATCCGCTCCAAATTGTTCCACAACTTTCTGCGGCTCAATTGAATTGCCTTTGGATTTTGACATTTTCTGGCCTTGAAGAGTGACAAACCCTGAAATGAATATATTCTCCCAAGGAATTTTCTCTTGATGATAAAACGCGCGAACAATCGTGTAAAACGCCCAGGTTCTAATTATATCATGCGCCTGCGGTCTCAAAGAATAAGGCAGTTTTATTTTTCCATCTGCTAATTGCGACGCTATCTCCCAAGTCAATGAAGAAGTAGCCCAAGTATCAAGAACTTTTTTGTCAGGCTCAGCCACCTCTCCGCACTTCGCGCACTTTCTAGATCCAAGAGCTACAGGATCGACAGGCAGTTCTTTTTCAGACGCTAATATCGCAGAACCGCATTCCTCACAACTCCATGCCGGTATCGGAATTCCAAAATGCCTTTCTCTAGAGATGCTCCAATCCCATTCCAAACCTTTAATCCAATTTTCATACCTTTTGAACATAAATTCCGGCCTCCACTTTATTTTCCTGCCTTGTTCAATAAGATTCATTTTATTTTCAAGAATTTTAACAAACCACTGCTCCACAGGCAAAAATTCAATTTCCGTTCCGCACTTATCGTGTACATTCACTGTATGTTTAATGTCTTTTTGCTCAACTATCAGGCCAGCTTTTTGCAATTCTTCAAGTATCTTCGCCCTTGCTTGTTTAATTGTTAACCCCTTGTATCGTGCATCATTTAACCTTCCATTTGACTCAAATATGACTCTGGGTTTCAATTTATATCTTTTAATCGCATCAACATCATACTTGTCTCCATAAGAACACACCATTAAAGCTCCAGTCCCTTTTTCCATTGCCGCGCTCTCATCTCCAATTATCTCAACCTCGTGTTCATACATTGGAACTCGAGCCTTGTTTCCAATTAAACTCTTGTATCTTTTGTCTTTCGGGTTTACAAAAATCGCAACGCAAGCTCCAATCAGTTCCGGCCTGGTTGTAGCTATTAATAACTCCTTGCCATCCACAGAGAACTTAACTGTATTAAACTTCGAATCTTTCTCTTTATCTTCAAGCTCAGCCTGCGCTATCGGCGTCTGGCACTCGGGGCAATAAATAGTTGGAAACTTCTCCTTGTAAATCAACCCTTTCTTGTAAAGCTCAATAAACATTTTCTGCGACAACCTTCGGGACTTCTCGTCTATTGTCGAATAATAAAGGTCAAAATCACAGCTCATCCCTATATTCTTCCAGTCCTGAATAAACACTGGAGATATTTCCTTCAAACTCTCAAGGCAAATAGAAATAAATTCCTCTCGTGACATGGCCTTGCTTCTAATATTCTTCAATTTCTCAACAAGTTTCTCTGTGGGCAAACCATTATCATCCGTTCCAAAGGGATAAAAAACTTCAAAACCTTTCATGCGCTTGTAGCGCGCAATAAAATCTTCCTGCGAATAAGAAAATGCGTGTCCTATGTGCATCTTTCCGGAAACAGTAGGAGGCGGCGTGTCAATCGAATAAACTTTTTTCTTGCTCTTAGAGTTAAACTTGTAAGTTTTCTCCTTCTCCCAATAGCTAAGCCATTTGCTTTCCATTTCCTTGATTTTGCTATCCATTTAAATTCAAAGAAATTAAGGGTTAAAAATATTGGGGTGTAAAAATATTTTATTTTAATGTGTTCCCTGATTGAAAGTATAAACCATTTTATTCTCTCTTAAGATCTTTCCTCTCCAAGCATAATGTTGCCTAAAAGGTGAATTTCTAGTTTTTGGATAACTTCTTGAATAATTTAATTCAATTATATCCCCAGAGATTAACTCTACAGGTGTTTCAATAGGCAAATAACAATGTTTCCAACAGTCAGAAGTCTTCCTATTTTCTATATCATCGCCTGATATATCAAGGACAGTCTTATTTGAAAGTTTGGCCACAAAATAACCCTTGAATCCAGTAAATTTCCCGCTTTTCAGAATCTTAAATTTAGTTTTAACTTCATAAACTGATTCATCGTTACCATCAAAACGAAAAATTTTTACACTTTCCGGTAGACTCAAATAACAAAATTTTGGCAAAATAGCGTCATAATATATATTAAACTGATTCTTTGTCTCTAGTTTTGAAAGTAAATTATTAATCTTGTATCTAGAATTTACACCTCTAACTTTTTTATCTCTAACTTGAAAATAAGCAGATATTGAACTTATGGGGACTAAAAAAGTCTGAACAGAATTTGGCAACATTACCCCATTTTTATTCAAAAATCTTTTTTTAGCATCATTTAAAATTGAAGTCATATCCTCATTATCCCCAAGATTTCCCAATATTTCAGAAATTATCAAATCTACTTTTTCAGGCAAATTGACTTCATAAGAGAGAGCATTAAAAACTTGAAATTTATCTCCAAAGCCTGCCTCATTAATTCTGTCTAACGCGTTTTTTAATCTATCTTTATTCACATCTATCCCATAAACTTTTTCTGCACCTGCTTCCAGAGCCCATTTTGCCAGTATCCCTGTTCCAGTTCCAATATCTACAACTTTCTTACCAGGCTTTACAACTTCTTTAACGGCTTTTTCATAACTTTTCATCCGAATACTATCATTTAACATTAATTCATGAAAATCATAGTCCCACCCAAGAATATCTTCAGAAAGAGGAAACCAAACCTCCTCCGATTTATATTTCGCGCTTGCAGAAGTTGAATAAGTTTTACTCTCGCTCATTCAATTTCATAGAAAAAGGTATTAAAAAGGTTAATGTTCTATAGCCCTACAATCTCTTTTGCTCCTCACTCTTCTTTACAACATCTTGCGTATTAAATTTAGGCGAATTCATCTTCTTGTCAACAGTCCAACTTTCCAATTTAACTTTAGGCGGCTCAAGCAGTCTAATTAGTTTATCTTCATCCTTGTTTTCAGGATTAAGCCACACGTCATAATCTTTCTTATTTATTATCAAAGGCATTCTATGATGAACTCCTTTCATCTCCTTTGTCGCCTCAGTTGTAATCACACAGCAAGTTAAAATAGAATCTTTTGCTTTATCTTTTGGTTTCCAAAATTCTGCTATTCCTCCAAGAGCAAATATATCCTTTCCTTTTACTCTAAACAAATATGGATTTTTCTTGCTATCCCACTCAAAATAATTCGAAACTGGAATTAATACTCGAAATTTATGGAAAGCACTTTTAAACCATGGCTTTTCCATAATTGTCTCCGCCCTTGCATTTATCATTGCCGCTCTTCCATCCTTGCTCCAAGGAGGAATTAGGCCCCATCTTACCATATTGAATGTTATCGAACCATAAGATATATTTGGTATAAGTTGCGACGGCACCGCATTAAAATTGGGCTCAAATTCAGCCAAGACCTTATCTGGCTCAAACTCATCTTTTATTTCATCCCAAGTATAGTAGAATGACATTCTTCCGCACATAATAAACAGAACTAATTGAAATAAATAAAACTATCTTTCACAGCACCTAAATAATAATTAAATACATTTTTCTAAAAAACCTCAGCTCCATACTAAATCAATTTATTTTCAAATTGGGTTTAATGCCTTGCAGCTTGCTGCACCAATTTGAAAGTTAGAGATTGCTGGTCGCAAAGCGAAAAAATTTGCCAAAATACTCCGCAGCTTGCTGTGAGATAGCGAATTTTTAGGTAATCTCTTTATTTGTAGTATGCACATGGAGATTAAAATGAGAGGTTTAAAAAATGGAATTCGTAGAAGGTCAACAGCTAGTAGTAATTGGAAGTTCTTCAAAGCTGAGGCAGCTCTTCCACTACCTTCCGGTCCATTTTTTTCATCAAGGCAAAAAAGTTCTCATTCTTGACACTACCAACTCGATTAATCCACATCATAAATTATTCAATGACTCATTTCAAAAATCCTATTTTGAACAAACTTACTGCGTTAGAACTCCCCTGCCCTACGATCTCTGGGCGAGGCTTCAAGCAACAGAAAATTTCATCAAAAAGAAAAATATCTCTGTTATCCTAGTAACCTCTCTCTCCCTTATCTTCCGAGACGTCCCAATCAACGAAACAGGTTTGCTCGTAAAAAACATAACAGAAAAGCTAAAAGAGCTCACCCTCAAAAACAATCTAATAACTATAATCGGAAACTCTGAAGATGACAGCGATTCCATAATGGAAGCCTCCTATCTCCTGTCAAAACAGGATAAAGTTGTCGAGGTCAGCACATAATGGGCCACACCGTCTACCCAATGCGCTGGGCAATTTATGAAAAAATGGAGCAATTGAAAAAATTATCTAAAGCTCTCCGAGAACCAGATAAAAAAATAGCTGACGAATTGATAAATAACTTGTTTCTAAACATTTCCGCCATAAGCTATGCAAATCCTCTGCCAAATGAACTTGAAAACAACCTGATTTTCTCCATGCTCCTTCAGGAAAAGAAAAAAGGAGATTCAAGAATAAACGATTTAACGCTTCTCTTTCTTTCCATGATGATTATCTACAAGGAAAACAAAATCAAATATCCTGATGAGAACGACATTCATAGATTGCTACGTCAAAAATGACTCAATCATCTTATGGCTGAAAAAAGGAAAGCGGAATTTCAAGCTTCATGACAGTTTCACCCCTGAAATTTATATTAAATCTCAAAATCTCCCTGAAATCAGGGAAAAGCTTTTCATCAACGGCATTCACTCATACTATAAAAGAAAAAAAACTTTCTTCAAAGGAAG
Source organism: Candidatus Woesearchaeota archaeon (assembly GCA_964479755.1). Lineage (GTDB taxonomy): Archaea > Nanobdellota > Nanobdellia > Pacearchaeales > GW2011-AR1 > UBA73. Next base: position 15,687 of record CAYZNI010000012.1, on the reverse strand, counting down.
AACGATAAAAGTTCTATGCATTCCTGTAAAAAAACTTTCAGCCTACCGAGACTTGGTTAAATACATCGAGTTCCTGACAGAATACAAGGCTGAGATTTACAACGCAGACATGAAACTCGAAGAGCTTTACATGTTTCAAAAGAATCTCTTCCCAACTTGCAATGTCTCCTACAGAGAAAAAAACGGAAAAATCCTAAGCATAATATCAGATGACGATTCTAATTCCGTCATTTACGATATTCCAGACTTTGCAATTGCAAATCTTGAAATAGAAACACAAGACAGCTTATTCAAGACTCTTGAAACTAATTTAATATCGGTAAAATACAACGGTAAACACTTCAAAGGCGAAGCAAAAAAAGTCCTTCTTAGTTTGAAAAAAGAATTTGAATCCCAAGACCCAGACATAATCTGGACCGAACATGGAAATCTTGTCCTCCCATATTTGAAAAACAAATTCTCTGAGTGCGGTATCAAGTTTAACTTCAATCGTTTCGAGGAAGATGACTTTGAGTTTAAGGAAGGAGAATCATACTGGGCATACACAAATATAATCTATAGAACTGCCTCAATCTTCCTAAAAGGTCGCCTCCACTTTGACACAAAATCCTTCTTTGCAGATGATACCGGCTTTCACGGCATAATCGATGGCGCAAGAGTCTGCCGTCAAAGAATACAACGAACCGAAATGAGAAGCGCAGGCGCCGCAGTAACTAATCTTCTTTTGTATGAATCCTTTCGCCGCAACTATCTCCTGCCATACAAAGTAGGAATGTTTGAGCGTTTTAAAACTCTCTCTCAGTTGTACGAGGCAGACCGCGGTTCAATAATATTCGAGCCTCAAGTCGGCTTTCACACTCACGTTGTAGAATTAGATTTCGTTTCCCTCTACCCTCAAATTATGTGGAAAAAGAATCTCTCTCCCGAAACTCTCTTTTGTTCCTGCTGTAAAGAAAATCTAGTTCCCGACTTGCACTACAATTTTTGCAAAAAAAAGGAAGGCGTCGTTCCAAAAGTAGCCCGAGACTTAATCACAAGGCGTCTCGAACTAAAAAAACAGGGAACTCCAGGAGCAAAAGAAAAAGCCAGTTATCTCAAATGGCTCCTAGTCACGATGTTCGGCTATCAGGCATTCAAAAATAGAAAAATCGGAATCATTGAAGCTCATGAATCAATTCAAGCCTATGCCAGAGACATAATTATGCAAACTGTCCGCATCTCCGAATCTCTTGGCTGGGAAGTCGTCCACGGAATTATTGATTCTGTCTATGTCAAAAAGAAAGATTACAGCGATGAAGATGTTCAAATATTGATAAAAAAAGTATGTGATGAAACCGGCTTCAAAATAGCTCACGAAGGAAATTACAGATGGATTGTCTTTCTGCCATCTATAGTTAACCCTTATCAGCCTATTTCAAACCACTTTTACGGCGTCTTCCAAAATGACGAAATAAAATGCCGAGGAATAGAAGCAAGAAGAAAAGACTCCCCAAGAATACTCTCTCAAATGCAATTGCAAATGCTCAAGGTTCTGGCCCAAGCTAAAAATCTCGAGGAATTCACAAATCTATTTCCAGAATTATTTCAAATTCTAAAGTTTCATATTAAAAACTTGAAGAATGTCTCTCCAGATGATTTGGTAATCTCAAGAAGATTAAGTAAAACTGATTATGTTAACTATATTCCTCAAAGAGTAATCATAGAACAAATGGCGAAGCTAGGCTGGGCAATGCGACCTGGCCAAAGAATAGAATATATCATCACCGATGTAAAAAACAAAAATCCCCACAAAAGATACGCTTACTTGGAAGACTACAAAGGCAAATTCGACAAAACCAAGTACGCCCATCTCCTCACTCGTTCCCTGTTCAACATACTCCAGCCCTTCAACATCTCACAAGAGCTAATCGAACACAAACTAGGCAAGCCTCTCCAAACAAAACTTCAGGAGTTTGCAAAAAATGTATAGAAAAAAAGTAGGATTTGAAAGGAAAAGGCGCGAATTTGAAGAGTTCTCATCAAACTACGCTGACTTAATTAAAGATTCTAAATTCAGAAAATTCTGGAAAATCGTAAAGCAAGAAAAACTTCTCAAGCAAAAAAAATGCCTCTACTGCGAAAAAGACTTCATTGGCGATAAAGGCGCAGTACTGCATCACCACAAAATGCCCATCAAAGAAAAAGCAGCAGCAGACCAAATCAAAGATCTAAAATTCCAAATAGATATTAATTTCATTTCTAAAGAAGAAGGCCAAAAAATTATAGAAGATATTGAAAATAATCTAATAGATTATTACAAATCTCTTAAAGAAACACATCTTATTTGCAAAACCTGCCACGCTAACGACCATCTAGGTCTCCCCGGCAAAAAGACCTACATTCAGGAAAAACTAGCCTAATAACAATTATAAACAAATCTTCCCTCACAAAGAAATGCAAAAGAGAATTCCATATAGATTATTCCTCTCTATCTTCACCCTCATCACGCTAACAATCCTCTCGCTCCAAGTCTCAGCACAGCAAGGCTGCTGCTCATCTCATGGAGGCATTTGCGGATGCGCCTGCTGTGACGGCACTAATCTCTCTGCCTCCTGCCAAGCCTTAGTCACCTGCGAAAATTCCACGCCTGTCTGCACAGAAACAACCATTGGACTAAACTTCTGCAACAACTCTGCAATTTATGGAATCTTTCAAAATTCAAATTGTTCAACCTCTCAAAAACTCATACAAAATTGCACCTTCGGTTGCAATCCCCAAAGTCAAGCGCAATGCAACGCTCAGCCCAAAAGTAACTTTCTCTTGTATGGAGTTATCATCCTCGCTATATTCATTCTAATTGGGTTTGTAATTTGGATTGGTAGTAGAAGAAGCAGATAAACGACCACCACGAACCATTAATCAAACTTGCATCCGCAACATTTAAATAAATCTCCCGCGTTTTACACAAATGGCTCTGACGGAAGCTGTTGTGGTGATGGTCAGTCTCGGATTTCTTGGCGGTTTGGCCCGCGCTCTTTTTGGCTTGTCAAAATCTGTTCAAAGAGGAGAGAAAATTGTTCCATGGTACCTGTTTCTAACCCTCTTGGTTTCTTGCATTCTCGGAGGCCTCGTTAGTTTCTTGTCAAATTCTGACTATCGCGCAGCCGCGATTTTAGGATATGCCGGCACTGACATTCTTGAGAATATCGCGTCTGTGGTAGTCCCAAAGGAGTTGCTGATTAAAAATGGATGACTCATCGTTCCTGATTTTGACTTTTATGCTTCTCGGCATTCTCGGAGCCGGACTCCGGGTTCTCATGAGCCTCCTTGGAACTATCAGCTCCAAAAAAAGAATATCTCCCTCAGGAAGTTTTATTTTTGCTATAACTACAATAGCAGTTGGCGCTCTCTGCGGAGTCATAATCGGCTTTGGAAATATCTCTGCCTTTCTGGGTGGCTACGCCGGCATTGACATAATTGATGGAATTTACTCCAAGACAAAAAAAGCCTCTGTTAAAAAAACTTAGTCATAAATTCATATGGCCAATCTTAAGAAGTCCACCATAATCCAAATCTTTTTTTAACATCTGAATGTGAGATAAAGTCTCTGCTCTTTTTTCTTTCATCTAGTTCTTTCTTATTCTTTTCATTTAACTCCAGGTCATCTTGTATCATTCTCTAGATTATATCCCTTGCAATCTATCATTAAGTGCTATAATATGTAAGCCTTTTGGTTTAAGATTATCCAAGCATTGCCATCAATCAATTAATCATTAATAAACAAGCTATGCAGAAAAATAAAAAGAATCGTCAAAATTCCCACAACAACTGAAGCATAGACTAATATCGATTTATCTTTTTTCTTTAATGCAATTAATCCGCAAACAAAACCTGCTAAGCTTGCTGAAAATATCACAGGCACGGTCACATCCCACCAAGTATCGCCAAAATCAAGCACCCCAAGGAAATTAACTAAAACAAGGGAAACTATTACTGCAACCAAAAAAAATGAATTTAATCCAACAGACCACCTTCCCAATTTAGATGAGGGTTTAACTTTCATTGAACAATAATGCAAAAGTAGTTTATATTTTTATTGCCAAATTGAGTTTAACACCCCGTCAGCTTGCTGCGGAGATAACAAGGCAGAAAATCTCTTTATTGAAATTCTTATTCAGCCAGTCTAAAAACATCTTTGTTGATAATAGATTCAAATCGGGTTTTCTTGGGCCTTCCGGCTTTTGACTTTTTCTTTTTACTAGTAACTTGAGAAGTTGCATAATTTCTAGTACTGGAATAATAATATTCTCTCAAAATCGCTAAAATAAGCTCCTGAACATATGGATACGAATAATTTTCTACATCCTGAACTAGCAAATTGTACAATCCAACTGGTATCCCCAAAGATATTTTCTTTATCTCAGCCATTAGCAATAATAATACCATTAGATATTTAAAAGTTCCTAATGGTATTACACAACAAGGAAAATCGCAAAATAATTGTAAATAATTACAATTTATTTTTTTTGAAAAGTTGCAAAATAATTCGCAAAAAATAAAAACTATTTCCACTAGATTGTATAATGATTACTCAAAAAACAAGAAGGCATAGCGGAAGAATAACTCCAGGGATATTTTTTGATGGAATGGGGAAAAATGAAATAATAGAAAATTGTTTAGAACCTCAAGTTTATTGGAACGATTGGAAAGATTACAGGAATGGCTTAAGATTTAACAAAGATAGAAAATTTCTAAGAAATAAATTTATTAATTTTTCAAATCGCTTGGAAATAAAAAATGGAACAACAAATTCAAAAAATTAATTGAAAGAAGAAAAGCTAGAAAAAAATGAACCCAAAAACAAAACACTTCCTTCAAGTTTTCAAGGCAGCTGAAAAAAAATACTCCAGGTACGAAAAACGCCTGGCCGGAGAAGGCTGGAAACACGATTGGCAAACTCTTATCGCGACAATTTACTCTGCCCAATCTCGCGATGAAAATACAATTCCAGTTATGGAATCAGCTTTCAAAGCTCTTCCAACATTAGAATCTTGGAGCAAAGCTCCAGTAAAAAAAATTGAAAATCTGACAAGAAAAATAAACTTCTACAAAACAAAATCAAGAAACTCCAAAGCCACAGCACAAATGCTAATTAATAATTTCAACTCTCAAGTCCCAGATGCAATTGAATCTCTTACTACACTGCCTGGCGTTGGCAGAAAAACTGCTAATCTAATAATAACAGAAATCCACAAAAAACCCGGAATCACAGTTGACACTCACGTTCATCGTATATCAAATGTTTTTCACCTTGTAAATACAAAAACTCCAAATGAGACTGAGCTTGCGTTGATGAAAATCGTTCCCAAGCAATACTGGAGGAGAATAAACAGAATCTTCGTCCTCTGGGGCAAAGAAGTCCGAGGTCACGACAAAAAAAAATTCTTGGAAAAACTAAAAGAATAATAACAAATATTGATAGACAATTCACTAATTATTTTTAATAGGTTGTAGTTGGGCTAGGCATAACCTTAAAAGGCAGTTTTCGAGTATGTATAAATGGAACAATTCAGACAATTAGGCTTAAACCAAGAAATTATCAAAGTTCTTGAGGAAGTCGGTTTTAAAGAACCAAGTGAAATTCAGGAAAAAGTAATCCCTCTAGCTCTTGCTGGAAAAGATGTTATAGGAGGCAGTGCCACAGGATCAGGAAAAACTTTAGCATTCGGAGCCCCTATAATCGAAAAAATTCACACAGGGCAAGGCTTGCAAGTGCTTATCTTGACGCCTACGCGCGAATTAGCAGAACAAGTCTCCAACTCCCTCGAAGTTTTCTCAAAATACAAGCCGCTTAAGATTGCAGCAGTTTACGGCGGTGTCTCTATAGGTCCGCAGATAAATGAATTAGAAGAAGCCGATATAGTAGTCGGCACTCCCGGCAGAATTCTGGATCATATTTCAAGGCGCACGATAAACCTTGAAAAAATAAAATTCCTGGTTTTAGACGAGGCAGACCGAATGCTGGACATGGGGTTCTATAAGGATGTTTCATCAATAATTGAAACCTGCCCAAAAGAAAGGCAGACTTTCTTGTTTTCAGCTACAATCTCTCACGACATCAGCACCATAGCAAAAAAATACCTTCATTCTCCAATTGAAGTTTCAGTCGAATCTTATGTAGACCCTTCAAAATTAGAGCAGGTATTTTATGAGGTCCAATCAAGCGAGAAATTCTCTCTTCTAGTCCACCTGCTTAAAGAAGAACACTCAAAACTGGTCATGGTTTTCTGCAACACAAAAAGGAACGCAGATTTCATTGGGCATAACCTGAGAAGATACGGTTTTGACGCTATGTCTCTCCACGGAGATCTAAATCAAAATCAAAGAAATCGAGTTCTGGAACAATTCCACAAAAGTTCAAAATTCATTTTAGTTTGCACAGACGTTGCTGCAAGAGGTCTTGACATAAAAAATGTCTCTCACGTTTACAACTACGACTCTCCAAAAAATAGCACTGAGTACATTCATAGAATCGGCAGAACAGCCCGCGCAGGAAAAGAAGGCAAAGCAATTACTATACTTTCCGATAGAGACTTTGAAAATTTCCGCAGAGTTTTAGAAGATGATTCGCTTAAAGTCACTCAAGTTGACCTACCCGAGTTCGAAAAAGTATTCATTAAAATGTCTGGAGACAGGAGAAATTCTAGAGGTTCTTTCCAGAGGCGCGATGGATTTAGAAAGTCAGGCTACACCCGAGGACATTTTAGCTCAAGACCTTCTGACAGAGGTAAATCCCATGGCGAATTCAGAAGACGGGACAATTCTCAAAGATCCGGTTTCAGAAGAAATCCAAGAAGATTCAGATAAATTTTTATACCCAATAAATCTACTAAATTTATGAGTAAGGACAATAAAATTTCGATGCCCGGCGCTTTCGGCGGACTTATGCGTTACGATGAAGAGTATGAATCTCGTTTTATGATAACCCCAACACAAGTAATCGGCTTCATTATTGCAATTATAATCCTAGTTCTGGGACTGAAAATATTCTTTCCTGCAGCTCCTGCTTAAACAAAAAATATAAATAACTCTAGTTCTCACTAAGTCTATGCTACCAGGAATGGGAAAAATCGACCCTAAAAAAATGCAGGCAATGATGCGTCAGATGGGAATCAATCAGGAAGACATTGAAGCATCAAGGGTTATTATTGAGAAACCTGACGGAAAGATCATAATAGAATCTCCATCCGTGCAAAAAATTACAATGCAGGGCCAAACTTCCTTCCAAATTTCTGGAGAAATCTCCGAGCAATCAAACGAAAAATTCTCAGAACAAGATGTCAAACTAGTTGCCGAAAAAACCTCTTCATCAAAAGACAAAGCCCGTGAAGCCTTGGAAGAATCAAACGGGAACATTGCAGAGGCAATTATTAAGCTGAGTTAAAATGCCGATAAAGATTAAAAAAACAGACTGGGACCTGACTCCTTTGATAAAAAAAGAGTCTGAAGTCCAACCCGAATTAGATAAAATTTCAAAAGCCCACGCAAGTTTTGTGGCAAAATGGAAATCAAATTCCCAATATCTCACAAATCCAAACACTCTTAAAGAAGCCTTGGATGAATTGGAAAAATTAGAAACAAATTTCGGCACTTCCGGAAATTCGGGGTTCTACTATCACTTAAAATCAGAAATCGACCAGGCAAATTCTGAAACAAAAGCCAAATTAAACAAAGTGGAAGAATTCGAAAAAAATATTGCTAATCAAATTCGTTTCTTCACCCTTAATCTGGGGAAAATCCCAAAGGAGAAGCAAAAAGAATTCCTTTCTTCAAAGGAATTGCAAAATTACAAACACTTTCTTGAAAGAATCTTCGAAAAAGCCAAACATCGCCTTTCAGAAGAAGAAGAAAAAATTATGGCTCTCAAACAATCAGTTGCTCACGATTCCTGGGAACGCCTCACATCTTCATTGATTGCGAAGCAAGAAAAAGAAATAACTATTGAAGACAAGAAAGAAACTAAAAATTTTTCTCAACTTCTTTCTCTTACAGAAGATAAAAACAAAAAAACACGTCATGCCGCTGCTAAAGCATTCAACCAGATTCTGTCACAATACTCTGAAGTCGCAGAGCAGGAAATTAACTCGATTCTTATGAATGCCAAAATAAATAACCAAATTCGCAAGTTTGCTCGCCCCGACTCGGCAAGGCATCTTAAAGACGATATTTCAACTCAAACAGTTGACACCTTAATAAAATCCGTATCGGAAAATTTCAAAATCTCGCAGGATTTCTACAATTTAAAAGCAAAGTTGTTCAAAGTTCCAAAAATCAAGTACTATGAGCGCGCTGTTCCATATGGAGAAAGAAAAACAAAATATCCTTACGAACAGTCCATTAATTTAGTTTATAATACCTTTTCAAGCCTAGACAAAGAATTTGGAACTATTGCAAAAAAATTTGTTGAAAACTCTCAAGTTGATGTTTTCCCAAAAAAAAGCAAGAAAAATGGCGCATTTTGCTCTCATCAATTAAAAATCCAGCCAGTATACATAATGCTCAATTACGATGACTCGCTAAAAGACATTACAACAATAGCCCACGAGTTTGGCCATGGCATAAACGCAGAATTAATGAACAAATCTCAGAATTCATTGAATATCGGCACTCCAAAATCAACTGCTGAAGTTGCAAGCACATTTATGGAAGACTTTGTATTGCAAGAGCTACTTAAAACTGCTAATGAAGAAGAAAAACTAATCATTTTAATGGAAAAATTGTCGGGCGACATATCAACAATTTTCCGTCAGACAGCATTTTATAATTTTGAATTTGAACTCCACACGCTCTTCGGGGAAAAAGGTTACCTTTCAGAAAAAGAGATCGGACAATTATTTATAAAACACATGTCAAGCTATATGGGAAGTGCTGTAGATGTCTCCGATGCTGCAAACTGGTGGGTTTACGTTCCTCATTTTAGATACCTGTTTTACGTTTATTCTTACGCTTCCGGTCTGCTAATCTCAAAAGCCCTCCAAAACAAAGTCAGGCAAGAATCCCCTTACATAAAAAAAGTCAAAGAATTCTTGTCTGCCGGTACTTCGGACTCCCCTGAAAATATCTTTAAAAGCTTAGGAATTGACATCACAAAAAAAGAATTCTGGCTTTCCGGAATAAAAGAAGTCCAAAACTTGCTTAAAGAAGCAGAAGCTCTTGCAAAAAAGCTCAATAAGATAAAAAGTAACTAAATAGTAGTTACAAATACAAAGATATAAATACTTTAAAGTTCTTTAAAAAATATGAAAAAACGGGCATTAAAATTTGCATTAGGAGTTTTAGCTCTAGGAAGCGCTCTAGGTTTTGCTTCTGATTTCTATTCAAGAAAAAAAGCAATTGCAGAAGTTGAATCAAGACAAATTTACATTGACACTCCTGTTTTCATTTCTAAATCTGTTGAAAAATATCTTGATTCTGCTGTTAAAAAAGCGGTCAACCATGACATGGCTGGCGTCAGGCACCCTCAAGCCTCCCGGGTAACTTACTCTCCAAAACTTGATGATGGTGAGTTTAGAATTACTAGTTACCTAGATACTGAGCTTCTTAGAAATAACTTGGGAAGAACACCCTCTGGCGGTATTTCAGCGATTGAAAAGAAAATTGGAGAAGATTTGTGGAAGTTTGAAAGACTAGAAGTCGGAGGCGCAGACGCAACTCCTGATATGATTAATCAAGCAAAATTAAATGTGCCTTGGATTTTCGCTGCCTCTGAAAAAAAGCAGCCCTACACGGTCCAAGCCCTAAGAGATAAACAAGGCAGAGTCAAAAAATTAGTCTATAAATTAGCTGACAGAAAAACAATAACTCTAGAAGACACCAACAACAATTCAATCGCGGACAAAATCACTGAAAAATAAAGTGGCAGAAAGAAACATTCCAAATAAGCTTGAGTCAACTCTAGAGTCAGTTGAATATCTCAAAGAAACAACTTTTCCTTATGCCCATTTCAACAAAAAGAAAAATAATCAATTACATTCTTATCTCTGCGCTAGCAGTCGCGGGAACAGCAAGCGCGGCTTACATAATAGTGGCTCATATTTACAGATCTAATTTTATTCATTTTAAAGGATTCTAACTATTTGCACTGCTTAGGTTTAGTTACACAATTGCATTTATTATCCAAACTAAGTCCTGCTGTAATAAAAGTTTCAACATAAAATAACTTTCCCTGAGCCTCACAATTTGTAGCTGCCACTTTTGGATCCATTCCTGCAAAAGAACCACTTTTAGAATTACAAAGAGCTCCTCGGGTTTTATCTGGATCTTGACAAATATTTCCATTCAATTTTGATATAGGGCCTTCCTTTTTGATGCATAGAGAAGCAGTTCCTGCCTCTCCTTTTTCTTTTTTACACATTAAACCAATACAATCAGTATCGCTATACTGACAATACTCATTGAGTCCCACATTTCTCTTTACAGCAACTCTCTGCTCATCATAGTATTCAGGAGGATCGCTGTCAAAATAGCACTCGCAACTGCAATATTGCCCAGGTTTCAATGCGGAAACATCATGACCGCAAACACCATTCTTGCAAATTCCATAAACCCAATTACCAGAGTCAAAAGGTTTATCAGGATAAAGTCCGCCAGGAGTATAATACTTACAATCTTTTCCATTGCTATCTGACGCACTACAATCCTGTTCATTATTATTTGTTTTATCCCAACCATATCTGTTCTTAAATTCTAAGCATTCTTTGCAGAATATAATTCCAGGCGGATTATTTCCAGTAGATTTGCAATAATCCGGCAATTTCTCACACTGCGGATCCGCTTTCCCGCCTAGTTTGCCCAATACAGAAGTCTTCGCACAAGGATCTTGTATCGGCTGATTCTGATTCACATCATTACATCCGCAGCTCGCTCCGGTATTTTGCTGTTGCCCTCCTCCCGCAGGCGGTGTTCCTGTTCCAGACCCTCCGCCGTCAAAAACAGGAGTTGTCATCAACCCCTTATCTTGCGCTGCCTCTGATCCTTTTCCATTTTGACAATCAGCCACAAACTCCTTTGCTTTAGCATCCATATCAGAACCCAAAATAGAATTCCCATTACCAACCTCATAAACAAATTCTTTTCCGCAATAATCTTTCTCCACTCCAAGAGCAAAAGTTTCTTTTTCTCCGGCTTTTATATTAACAGTGCATGCTGCAGTAGCAGCACATTCACTGCCTTCAGTTTGCGTTCTCCCATTCACAAGTTCCGGACATATATTGCTTTGAGAAACAGCCCCTCCGCCTAGGCTTACAATCTCGCTTACAGCCTGATTAGTTAATTTGTAATAGCAAGTCTTTCTTCCTTCTGCATCAGTCTCCTCACGATCCAGCGGCAGATTATAATTCAAAGCTCCAGAATTTCTTTGAAAGCTGAAAGTCCAAAACTCGCACTTGTCTGTAGAATTTGGGTGTTTCAATCCAGAAATTTCCTGCTGATATATTCCTTGAGAATTAATATTCTTCATCAACAAAACAACCCCTAAACTTTCAACTCTCACTTTCCAATCAGTCAGTAAACCCCCATAATTAAGTCTAGTCGAAACTTCTTTAGGCAAATCCGAAACAGAAACTAAATTAGAACTTTCTCCTTGATAACAAAATCCCTGGGCAACGCTAGATACTTTCTCAACTGGCGCATACATAAATCCCAGAGCTAACAACACAAAAATAACAGCAAACACTCCTTTTTTCATGCCATAAAATAGTTTCAAGAATTAAAAACTCTTGCTTTTCGAAAAAATCACTTAAAAAAATAAAAGTTCATTGTCACTTTCAGGTTAGCAAAGTATATAAATACCATCGACTAAGGAATAGCCTTGCACTGCCTTCATGGAAGAGATAATAAAAGAGAAAATTAGTGCCGACCATCTATTGTATGTAAGCCTAAAATATACGAAGACTTGTGATGTAATCATAAATCTTCTTTCTCGATGGAAAAATATGATAGAGCGCGGTATGGATCGCTTAGTGGGGAAAGCTAAAAAAGATAAAAAATGGAAACCTGTCCCTGAAGCGCCATTAGCAAAACTCATTCAACTAAGAAAAATCTACGAAAACAAGCCCGAAGTTCTTGAGACTCTCAAGTTGTATGAATTATTTAAAGACATTGACAAATTAGAAAAAGTCCGCGAGAACGAATTCAGAAAGGGAGTCAACCTCAAAGTCACATTCAGGGGCCAGATTGTTAATATTAACCTCAATCAGTTGAAAGATTACGCCGCAATTCTAGAAAGGTTTATAAGCTTTATCAAATAAAGTCAATCGTGCTGGTTGTGACACAACAATCAATATTTGAAAAAAATGAGCAGACTGATTACAATTGCCTCTGGCAAGGGTGGCGTCGGCAAAACGACGACCTCAATTAACCTCGGAACGGCCCTGAATTCTTTCGGAAAGGACGTGATAGTTGTCGACGCGAATCTCACAACTCCAAACATTGGACTTCATTTGGGCGCGCCAATTGTTCCTGTCAGCCTAAATCACATTTTGAATGGGAAGGCAAAAATTTCAGACGCAATCTATCTGCACGAATCCGGCACAAAAATTATTCCCTCTTCTTTGTCAATAAACGATCTAAAGAATCTAAACCACGGAAAACTTAAAGAAGTCGGTCGCAAGCTTAGAAAAATGACAGACATTGTAATCTACGATTGCGCCGCTGGTCTCGGAGAAGAAGCTCTTGCAGCAATCGATTCAGCCGACGAAATTATTCTTGTCACAAACCCAGAAATTCCTGCAGTGACAGACGCGCTTAAGACTTCTAAAATGATTGAGCAAATGGGCAAAACAGTTCGAGGTGTCATAGTCACTAGAGTTAGAAAATCAAAATCCGAGATGCCAATCACAAATGTTTCAGAAATGCTCGAGCTTCCAATTCTCGGCGTCGTTCCAGAAGACGACAAAGTTCAGTCAGCTCTTGCAATGAAAGAAGCTCTTATACACGCGCATCCAAAAAGCAAAGCCGCGAGAGAATACAAAAGAATTGCGGCCAGATTAATCGGCAATGAATCCTACAAAGAAACTCCTAGTTTCTTCAGCAGATTTTTTGGCTAAGAAATTTAAATTAAACAAAAATTTATTTACCAACTTCCAATTGGTCGCAAAGAATCTCAGTCCAATTTCCATCAATCATTTTCATGCACGAATACTCACAATTAATTGGCAGTCCATAACACAAATTTTCAATTATTTCTGATCTTGTAAGACCTTGTTTTGACATTTCAAAACCCAAACAGGTACAGTCCATATTCTTGTATTGGCTAGTGCGAGCTGTAAAGCTATCTGCCCAAATGTTATTTGTTTTCGGATAGAAAAAAATTACCAATGCTAATAAAATAATTGCGAGCAAACCAACAATCCAATTTTTCTTCATATAGATAACATATATTTAACATTTTTTATATTTTCTTATAACTTCAGCTTTGTTCGAAGTCTTCTTTTTCAAATAATCAAATCACAAAATCATTTCAACACCAGCTTCATATCTATTATAGTAATCTCTCGCAATTTTCATAGTATCAACTGAAAAACCGCATCTCTCAGCCGCTTTTTCCAAAGATATTCTTTCTTGTGGAACTTTTATAATAAAATCCTCGTACATCCTTAATGAATTAGTGCATAATCCAAAATCAGGTCCAAAAGTTGAAGGTGGAATATCTCCAACTACTCCCTGCTTTCTTAGATCAACTATCTTCAAAACTCTATCATCCAAATAGCTCATAAAAGCCAAAAAACAAAACTCCTTTTAATTATAATTAAACTGCATCAGAAGGTGTTCCTTCATAAGCTCTTGACTGAGGGGTTATTACGCCGCTTCTTTCCCAGTACTCTCTTACCTCCTTGATATTTCCAAGAACCTGTCTTTCTGCATCCACAATTGGATGATATTCTGGACTGCTTTGGTAATCTAGAAGCAACCTACTACTTTTCTCGCCAGCCAAAAAATCCAATTCCATTAAAATTGTATCCCAAACCATATTGAACTTATCAAATTGCCCTTTAAAACAATTTGTATTCTTAGCCAGCATAAACCGGCCCGACTTCCAGGCCTGCTTTAGCCCTCTTCAGATAATAATCTTCAATCTTCTTGTATCTCTGCGCAGTATCTTTTGATACGCTTGGTTTGACTCTCTTCAAAGCTTCTTCAAAGTCTTCCCGATTCACTTCCTTAGTTTCCATATTCCTTCTTAAAGCATTCAATGCAGCTTCTCGAACAAGACCTTCAATATCCGCACCGACAAATCCATCAGTTAATTTCACTAATTCTGTAATCTTCACATCTTTAGCCAAGGGCGTCTTCTTCAAATGCACCTCAAATATTTTCAATCTGCTCTCTTCATCAGGAACATCCGCCAAAATTATTCTGTCAAATCTTCCCGGCCTTAGCAAAGCAGGGTCCAGCATATCAGGCCGGTTTGTCGCCCCAATAATTGTAACATCTTTCAAGCCTTCAAGCCCATCCATTTCTGACAGCATTTGATTCAAGACCCTCTCAGTAACTTTCGTCCCAGTCTCGATTCCCCTCTTTCCCGCCAATGAATCAATTTCATCAAAAAATATCACGCATGGCGCAACCTGTCGAGCTCTCTCAAATACTTTTCTTACTCCTTCCTCAGACTTCCCAACCCACATGCTCAAAAGCGACGGCCCTTTCACATGAATAAAGTTCGCCTCTGACTCTTTTGCAACTGCCTTTGCAAGCAAAGTCTTTCCGGTTCCAGGCGGCCCGTAAAGCAAAATTCCTCTCGGCGCCCTAATCCCAAGTCTTTTAAAAGCCTCCGGATTAGAAATAGGCCACTCAACCGCTTCTTTCAACTCCTGCTTCGTCTTCTCCATTCCCCCAATATCCTCCCAAGATACATTAGGAGTTTCAACAAAAACTTCTCTCATCGCACTCGGCCTTACCACTTTTAGAGATTCCTCAAAATCCTCAACGTTTATTATCGCCTTATCTAAAACTTCAGGAGGAATAGGCTCGTCCTCTTCGAGCTTTAATTCGGGAAGCATTTTTCTCAATACATTCATAGCGGCTTCTTTTGTCAAAGCTGATAAGTCTGCGCCCACAAACCCATGCGTCTTTCCAGCCAACTCCTCAAGATTAATCTTTTTCGACAATGGCATGTTTCTAGTGTGAATTTTCAAAATGTCCAATCTGCCTTCCTTGCTCGGAACAGATATCTCAACTTCCCTGTCAAACCTTCCGGGCCTTCTTAATGCTGGGTCCACAGAATTAATTCTATTTGTCGCTCCGATGACTACAACTCTTCCTCGTGCCTTCAAGCCGTCCATCATACTCAATAACTGAGATACCACTCTCCTCTCGACTTCCCCTTGAACTTCTTCTCTCTTAGGTGCAATTGCATCAATCTCATCAAAGAAGATAATAGTCGGCGCGTTCTTCTCCGCATCTTCAAAAATATCTCTTATTTTCTTTTCAGACTCTCCATAGAACTTAGACATTACTTCTGGCCCATTCAATAATATGAAATTCGCCTCTGACTCGTTTGCAACTGCCCTGGCCAACAAAGTTTTTCCAGTTCCAGGAGGTCCGTAAAGCAAAACTCCTTTCGGCGGTTCAATTCCTAATTTTTCAAATAATTCAGGATGTTTTAATGGCAGTTCCACCATTTCTCTAATTTTTTTAATTTCTTCCTTT
>CAYZNI010000011.1:0-23065 GCA_964479755.1 Candidatus Woesearchaeota archaeon | reverse complement strand
CGCTTTCGTAAATGTCTGAAATAAAAGTTCTGTTTGCATCAAGGTGCTCTGCTTTAGTTATTAATATTATTTCAAATGTTTGGTTTGATAAATGCGGCGTTATCCATTCAATATAATCCAAATTTCCATCACCATCCAAGTCCGAGACTGAATAATTAACATAACTCTCATTTTCAACCCAGAATACTTTTATTTTTGCTCCCTGCTCAAGCGGAATTTTATTTTCAATCTCCGTGAAAGTCAGTACATCCGTAAAGTTCAGCTCATCCTCTCCTGAAACTTTGACTCTTTTTCCTCTTGCAGTTATTTCCTCTTCTGCTGTTGGGCCTGGTGTGTAATACTCCACCGCGACTTGCTTCGCTTCTGTTTGCTCTACAACAGGCGAAATATCAACAATTTTCTCTTTGTCAGTTTCAGTTATCTGTGCCCGAAGTTCTTCTTCACTCACAGCTCTTCCGGTAACTCTTATTTTCTTCAGCCACTTCAAAAATTTTGTCAGAATACCCTCACTATGCTCAATGTCAATCGCGACGTTCCCAGTTATGCTTGCTCCGGAAAGAAGCTCCCCCTTGTCAGCATTTTCTACTGCCTTGCTGTAGTCATTCAGTTCACTGAATACTCGCCCAACTTCCGCGCCAGTCTTAACTGTAATGTTGTCAGCTTCTTTGGGCAATAACAATTTGACTTTTGCGACTTCTTCAGAGTCACTTCCATTAACTATTTGCACCCATTTTTGAGGCCTGTTAATGACAGCTTTGTACTGGAACTTCGAGATTGAAACATTGCCGCTCAAATTCAAAATCTCTGTGATGTTTAATTCTTCCAAAACATTCAGGTTGAAAGCGTTTCCTTCAATTTCACCATAATTGTTGCTGGCTTTAATTTTAATTTCTCTAACTCCAGTGAAATTTTCATCAGGAGTGAAGGTTATATTGTTTCCAGAAAAATTAACAGAAATATTCTCAATCTCTTCTGTGGAATAGCTTTCAGCGTTTGCGAAATAATTACTTCCAGAAATCTCAAGTTTCGAGTTTTTCGCCATTTCAAAATTCAAAAATTCCTTTATTAACGTCGGCAGATTGCTTAGGTTTTCATCTGTAACATTTGTTGAATTTTCAATTTCTTCAATAATTCCAGGCGCACTTTCATTAACAGGAGAAGATTCGTTTTCAACTTGTTCAACATCAATCTCATATTTAACGCTCTCAATTTTTAACTCTCCGCCAGAAACTTCAATTCTTAAAATGTAAGAATCTTCGTTTAAATTCAAGTCAGAAACGTCGCATGACTCAACGCAAATATCTGAGAATTTGATTGTTTCTTCTTTTTGAGTTTCTTTCTCAGTTGGAGTTTCTTCAGGCTCAGTTTCATTTTTGCTCAAAGGAACTTCCTCTTCAACGCCTATTTCAGCCACCGGCAGATCGTTTGGAATCTCTTCAGTTTCGCTTGGAATCTCTTCAGTTTCGGTTTCGCTGCTTGCGTCACTTTCAGACGCGCTCTCTCCAGCAGAATCGCCTGAATCTCCCGAATCGGAGTTTGAACTCTTGCTTGGTGTGTTTTCGGAATTCTCGCCTGAATCTGCCTGGTTGTTTCCTGAATCCTCAGAAGGCTCGGAGCCCTCAGCGGCAAACCCAGTCAGCATTCCCCTATTTGGCTTCTCAAGCTGCGAGCTATCAAGAACTAAAATATCTCCAAGATAAACTTTAACTTCGCCTTCGCCTATAATCTGTCCAGACAATTTCAAATAATTTAATTTTCCCGGATACTTTAAAATCCAATCATAATCTGAATTTGCATCGAAATTTTCATTTATTCTGTCTTCGTGCGTTTCTTTCACAACCTTTATTGCAGCCCCTGTGAATATTGGGCGATAAACAAAGAAAAACAAAACAATTCCAAGTAAAACAAAAATCGTGAAGCTAAATACAATTTTTTTGTTTCCAGTTTTCCGGTTCAACCAGTCTAGTTGAGCATTGAAAGACCTTAAGTTCAGCTCAATATCTGCAATAATCTTTTCAGGAGAGCTTCCATAAAAAACGCTGTTGAACTTGTCTTGATGCTCAAGAAAATTAATCTGCTCGTTCTTAAGCTGCGCTTTCAAATCCCTCTCAAGTTTTTTGATTCGCTCTTTTTTAAGCTCAAGCTCGCGGATTTTATTTTTCACTTCCTTTCTCTTTTTTTTAAAATCAATTGAATCCATTATCAACCTCCGAAAAAGCAAAAGGGTAGTCTCCGCAGGAGTAGATCTCCTTTGGGTGTGCAGAGACAACCTCGTAAAAACATAATTCATCAAGTAAGAATGAGGCTGTCTCCGCAGGAGTAGATCTCCTTTGGGTGTGCAGAGACAACCTCGTAAAAACATAATTCATCAAGTAAGAATGAGGCTGTCTCCGCAGGAGTAGATCTCCTTTGGGTGTGCAGAGACAACCCCATAAAAACATAAATTGGCTTTGAGAAAGCGCCCCAGCTCTCGCTGATGAAAATCTAACTAAATAGAGTTTTTTTCTACTCCTGCTCATGCACACCCAATACTTATTATATGTGTAAAATAACTATATAAATGTATGTTTTATACTTACTATTTATGTATCTTTTAACCAAAAATCAACAAATTAGCAAAAACTAGAATTAGTTAAAAACACAATTAATTTTGCAGTTTAGAAATGAACATCTCCAGACCTGTTCGGACAATTTCTGGGGCATTTTCAACTTTTATGGTTTTTATTGCGTACCTTTTCATTTCTTTAATATCTTTTACATCTAAAATTTCCTTACTATTCCAGGTTGCACAACACACAAGTCTGCCGTTAAAAACTTGAAAATCATAGGTGTGGTCATCAATAAAAAGTCTGGCCAAATAATTTTTAGGCATCCTCAATAAATATTCTTCCCCGTTTTGATTAGTTATCCATTTCACAAAAAGCAAAATAAATCAGGGTTTAAAATTGTTACTGGCATCCAGAAATCTGTTTGACCTCATCAAAGCTCTTATATCCATAAATTACCTCCTTATTCACATAAAATGCAGGAATCTCCCTTAAATTCGGACAAAATTCCTTGCCCTTGCCGCAGTCGATATACTTCAAATTTGCCGCAGCTTTTCCGAAAATCCCCATTTGTTTTTCGCAATCCGCACAAAATTCAGCCCCATAAAATTCAGCGCCCTTGTCGTTCAAGCACTTTACAAGACTGACTACAGAATCTTCCCCTTTAAAATACCCCGTAACTAAAGAAAACCATTCAGTAAAATAATAAAGTCCAGCAACGAGAAAAATTAGAATTCCAAAAGTTATCATCACCTTATATTGTTTATCCATTCAATTAAATGATTTCCCAACTTATAACTTTTTTGATTTTTGCAAAAATTCTCAAAAAGTTTAATAACTGGAATTTCTAAATTAGGATATGAAAAAGAGTTTTACCTATGCGCCCGACCCATTTAAAAAAATGCCTGCTGGTTTCAAAAAACTTTCTGTCGCAAACGCAGTTTATCTTACAGACCGCGACAAAAACGGAATTAAAATTCCAGAAAAAGAATTCTATCATAGAGTCAAGGAAGTCGAAGACTTTTTTGTGGAGCTTTTCGGCGGCCACACCAGAGCTGCTTCCGGAAAAGGCGAGTTCCTTTCCAAAGACAAAAAAATAATAGCGGAGCGGACTGTGAAAATTGAGGGTTTCGCTGAAGTTAATACTTTCAAGAAAAACCGCCTAAGGCTGAAAGACTGGCTCCTTAAAAAGAAAAAAGAATGGAAACAGGAATACATCGGCTATGAATTTGAAGGAGATTTATTCTACATATAAATTCACAACATTTATAAAACCACTCCGCTAAAGCTTGTTATGGCATTAGGACTAATATTTTGGATTGTAATTGCATTAATTGCACTTCTGGTTTTGATATTCATTTACTACTACAACAAATTCGCCAGATTGACAAACATAATTGAAAACTCTCTCTCGCAAATAGACGTTCAGTTAAAAAGACGAGCAGACTTAGTTCCAAACTTGATTGAGACTGTCAAGGGCTACGCTAAGCATGAAAAAGAAATTATCTCCGAAGTCACCGCAGCAAGAAAAGCAATGGTCTCAGCGACAACAATTGACAAGAAAGTCAAAGCCGGCGACCAGCTTCAAAATGCTCTTAAATCAATTTTCGCTCTGGCAGAAAACTATCCAAATTTAAAGGCAAATGAGAATTTCTTGCATTTGCAGCAAGAGCTTTCATCAATAGAGGACAAGGTGGCATACTCAAGGCAGTACTATAACGACTCAATCCTATCATACAATAATTTGTACACCACATTCCCTGGAGCGTTCTTCGCCAAGATTTTCGGCAAGCAGCAGAAAGAATATCTTCAGATAACAACCGCAGAGCGCGCTCTCCCTAAAGTAAGTTTCTAATCCAATTAAATTTATTAACCTATTTTTGATGCAATGTTAATGCAAAAGAGGAAAACTGACCTTGTCGTAACTGGATTTATTTTCAATCAGGAAAACCAAATGCTTTTGATTCATCATAAGAAACTAGATCTCTGGCTTCCTCCAGGAGGGCACATCGACCCAAACGAGACTCCTGACGAAGCTATTCTCAGAGAAATTGATGAGGAAACTGGACTAAAGGTAATTCTTCTGAATCAGTCGCAAATCATCCCAACAGGAAACACAAAAATGCATCTCGCTCTGCCTTTCAATGTCAATGTCCACTCAGTCGGAGACCACGACCATTGCACCTTTAATTATATCTGCAAATCTGTATCTTCTGAAATAATTCCAAAGAAAGATGAGATTCTCGGCTACAAATGGGTTTCAAGAGCCGAGCTTTTCGATGATTCAATCCCCAAGGATATTAGGCAAGTTTCTTTAATCGCGTTCCAACTCGCAAACAACAATATTTAAAAATTTAAATTTCCAAGTCATAGCATGAAAAGAGGGATCCCATTTTTATTATTCTCAGTTTTCTTTCTGAGTTTGGTTTCTGCAGCCGACACGGAAATAAAAATCAAGACTCTGCCTTTTCACGAGGTGCAAATAGCAATAATAAAGTCCGCTTCTGGAGCGACAGAGGTCCTGAAAACTTTCAAGCAAGACGCAGACAAGTACGGCGACGCCAAATTTACTTTTTCCTCATCAGATTCAGAATTTTACATCAATTCATTCATAAAGTGGAATCACGAAACTATTTTCTCTAAAAGTTTTCCTGAACCATTCCCTGCCGGAACTCCGGTTTCACTTTCACTTGCACCTGAAAACTCGCAGCTTGTGGAAACTCCGGGTCAATCTTTGGCAAATTTAGCAGTAAATCAAACAAATTCTACACATCGAAATGAAACAAATTCTTCATCAGTTGTCACACCACCTGCGCAGCCACGAGAAACCCAGGACACTCTGCAGCAAGAAGCCCCTCCAACCCCAGTCACGGGGAACAGCATTGCCTCCGAATTTACAGATATGACCCTTCCATTAAATTACATTTACTACATTGTCGGAGGAATTATCATACTCGCAATTATTTTTTTCTTTTTCAAAATAAGAAAAGATTCTTCTAAGAACTTTAATTTTCGTCCCGCGACAAAACACGAAGCATCTAATGTTATGCAGCTCCAAAGGCAGCTCAAGGATGCACAGCACGAGATTGCGGTTCTTAAGAACAAGGACAAAATCAAAGCTGCAGAGCAAAAGATAGAAGAGGATAAAAAAGAGCTCGAAAGATTAAGGCGCGGGATTTAATTATTTCTGGCTTTTCTGAAAAGCCTTGGTGTGAACAATAAGTATCCGCACCGGTAATTGTCTTGAAATATCTCTCCTTTTGTATTGCGTCGAAGAGCAATATAATCATACCATGCAATCTCGGCAAACTTTCTTGCCTCGCTGGCAATATGCAGGAATGCTGTCATCCTGTCACCCCAATATTCTAGGCACAGCAAAGGACCTCGGTAAATAGTCTCGTCCATATTTTCTCCGACTCTCAGGTCTCCAACGTCCATATCTTGTTCAAACTTTAGTTCCTCCCCAAAAAACCTAAAAGTTCTGACTGCCTGAAAGACTCCTCTCTCTTTCTCAAGGAGAAAATAAGGCTCGCCTTCGAACGTGATGGTTTTGTGTCCTGACATTTTAGTTTTCTGGTATAATTATATTTAAATCTTTCTTACTAAAGGCCCGTCTGGAGAATCTTCAATTTCAAAGCCTCTTTCTCTAATCACTGCACGCAATTGATCCGCCTCCCTCCATTTCTTTGCCGCTCTCACCTTTTCTCTTTCCGCTACAAGTTTCAAAATTTCAGGAGGAATTTCAATTTTATTTTCTCTAACTACTTTCAAACCCAATCCCAAAACCAAGTCAAACTTTTCAAGTAACTTTATTTTCTTCTCAGAATCAAAATCCAAGTCATCTATGACTTTCCATACAATTTCCAGTGCGCGCGGTAAATTCAGGTCATCATTTACAGCTCCAGTGAATCTCTTTTCATATTCTTCAGAGTTGTCGTTGCCTTTGACACCAATTTTCCTAAGCTCAATAATCTTTTTTTTCATTCTTTCAAAAGCATTTCTTGCCGCATCCAAGTTTTCTAAAGAAAAGTTTAATGGTTTTCTATAGTGGGTCATTAAACATAAATATCTAAAATCTAAGGCGCTGTACTTCAATTCCTCAAGCTCTGCTATGGTGTAAAGTCCGCCTTTTGACTTAGAGACTTTCTCCCCTTTACTCAGCAGGAAAGCCCCGTGAAGCCAATAGTTGACAAATTTTTTCCCAGTTACAGCCTCGCTCTGCGCAATCTCGTTAGTATGATGCACAGGGATATGGTCTTCTCCCCCGGTGTGAATGTCAAAATGCTCCCCAAGATACCTCATAGACATGGCTGAACACTCTATATGCCATCCGGGGAAACCCTTTCCCCAGGGCGAATCCCATTCTTGTTGTCTCGCTCCAACTCGTTCAGAAAACTTCCAAAGTGCAAAGTCAGTTGGATTTTTCTTATCTCTTAGTTCAATTCTTTTCCCGGCTTTCAATCCAGAAACCTTCAGCTTTGCAAGTTTGCCGTAATCTTTAAACTTAGAGCTATCAAAATAAATTCCATCTTCAGTTTTATAGGCGAAACCCTTTTTCTCAAGTTTTTTTATAAGGTCAATTTGTTCTTTAATATGCTCTGTAGCCTTGCTCCAAATAGTCGGGTCAGGAATATTGAGTTTTCTCAAGTCATCTTTGAAAACTTCAAAATAAAATTCTGCAATCTCTTTGGCAGATTTTCCTTCTTTAGCTGCCGCTTTCTCCATCTTGTCCTCTCCTTCATCTCCATCTGAAGTCAAATGTCCAACATCAGTCACATTAATCACATTTTTGACTTTAAATCCATTAAATTCTAATATTCTTTTTAGCAGGTCAGAAAAAATATAAGTCCTTAAATTACCTATATGCTGAAACCAATATACTGTAGGCCCACAAGAATACATTTTAACTTCGGATTTGTCAATTGGCTTGAAAGCTTCCTTCTTTCTCGTCAACGTGTTGAACAATCTTAGTTCCATTTTAACCTCAGGGAATTTTAGGTTATAATTCTTTCCAATCACGGAAATATTTTTATATTTCAATTTCATTTAAATATATGGTTAAAATAAGAAATTATCTCGCCTCAGCACTTTTTCTGGTTTCCGGTTGTGCCGCTATTGAAGCAGAATACAGGATTAATCAGCAGGCTTCACAAAATCCCCGAGGCAATTTAGAATATTTCCAGTCTCAACAGCAGGCGCCTGTGTACGTTCAACAGCCAGAACCATTTCAACCTGCATTTAACCCCTCTCTAAACACCACTTACACAAACTTTGCTTATAACCGCCCTGACGCAGGCACACCGGAAGCCTTGGCTAGAGAGCGCCAAATGTGGTATGAAAACTCCCAAGTTCCTGGATTTTTTCCGGGCAATTGCAGGGTCCAACAGCATATTCTCGATGAGACTCGCGGGGCAAACTTTATGAACCCTAATGACGCCGCTGCCGCGCACCAGAGGGCACTTCAAATCAAGGAGCAGGCTTGGTACAATTTTGTCCAGCAGCGCAATCAGCAACTGGAATCACAAGGATATCATCGCTCCAGAAGAAACTAGAGATTAATTAAACAAATATTTATTAACTCTTTTTTTCAGCTATTTTTATGGGAAAGACTCTCGCAAAAATTGCAACTTCACTGGCTTTGGCATCATTGCCTTTCTCAAGCTCAGGCTGCCTCGACCCAGAAGTCAATTTTCAGTTAATGACTGGAATGAAATACGGTTACACTGTTTTTTCAGCCAAATTTGTGGATTCAAATAGAAACGGCAGAGTCGACGGCGTTCAGGAATTTCACGATGTAAAAAACTTTAATTACCAGCCGGGCGAAATAATCATTTTTTGTTGCCACGCCATCGCCAGGCCAAACAAGTCTTTAAGATGCATCGTCAGCTCTCCAAACGGCTCAGTCGAACAAAGAGATTTCACCATTTCAGCATTTGACCAATACGCTTACGTTGGAGTTCCTTCCGGACAAAATGGCTCCGGGCAGTACGAGGGAGCCTGGTTTGCAAACGGCGAGTTCATCGGCGGCAACCGCGTTTTTGTTTCAAACTGAATTCAGATTTTGCAACTCTATAATTATAAGAAAAATATAAATAAAATGATATGCAATTAGTTTAATGAGAAATGATTCAGGTCTTGAAAAAAAGTTGAATGGATATTCTCCGTATAAATCGAAAGGAGAGAGAAAAGTCGCCGAAGTTTTGGACTCTCTGAATCTTGACTACACTTATGAGCCCAGAGTTTTAGTGGAAGAAAAAAATACAGGCGATACAGAAAAAGCCAGGCTTTGGTACCCAGATTTTTTTGTTAAAAATCTTGGCATTATTATTGAATACGTGGGAATGCCGGAAAATAAAGAATATATGAAAGGCATTGAGAGGAAGAGAGAAACTTACGAAAGAATGGGGCTTAAAGTCGTATACATAAACAAGGATGATATCTTTGAAAAGGACAACAATTATCAACTAAGGCGGGACTATCGTGAAAGAATTGCTGAAAAGATTTATAGCGTTGGAAAATCTTCAGATGAAATAGAGGAAGGAACAATCGGCACGGGCAGATTCAATAAATATCGCTACGCTGCCTGATTATAAAAAGAATATAAATAATAAAGCATAAAATACTGGCACCATGATAAACATGGAAAACTCTGTAATTCTGTGAGCTCTCTCCACAAGCTCGCTCTTCTTCCTTTCAAGCATTTCAAGCATAAAAACATTCAAAGCAAAACTTAACAGCAAAACAAAATAAGTCAATACCATAAATTTATCGGCAAATGTCAAATATCCGACAGGAGGAATCTGGTTTGAGAGTGATACGTGGAACATAACCGAAGCCACAAGCGCCGAGCCAACCATTCCAAGTCTTGTGGTGATTTTGTCAGGATCAAGAATAAAGCTTGAAAGCATTACAAGAATAATAAACGAGATAGGTAAAAAAGTCTTGATAACCGAGTTAAACATAATTCTGCTTATAGGAATAGTCATAAGATATTGTGAATAAGTCTCATCGTAAACAGGATAATAATGCTCTTTTATATCAACAGTCCAATTCTCCAAGTTCCATCCAGTAAAAGCAATTGAATCGTCAATTCCGGTTTGTTCCAGGTCTTTCTCGTAAATCAGTTCATCTATCGTGTTTGTTTTGTCTTCAATGATTATCTGCATTTTCTGCGAATCAAACGGAAACTTTTTTAGGTCAACTGGTGAGTTTAAATTCGCCTGGATTCTGTAGAACTTTTCATTTTTCTCATCAATGATCTTGTCAAAGCTGGCAGCTCTGCCATTTACAAATTCAAAACTCTGGTTGTCACAGCTGGTTGAGCACTTCATGGACAGGTAAAAATCAACTGTGAAAGTTCCCGTTGAGATGTCAAACTTTCCCAAGTTCAAAACATAAACTCCTATTTTGACATTGTTAACTTCAGAGCTAGGAATATTTGGTTCGGCGTTTGCACTCGCGGCAAAAAGCAAAACTGCAAACATCAAAATTAATAATCTCTTCATTTCCGCAGAAATTTTTCAGGGTTTTTAAAACTTCTGGCCATGGATTGTAAGGATTCCTGCATTTTTAAGTAATTTTAATGCTTTTTATGAATCAGTATCTCGTTAAATTTATCCGCGTAATATTTGTGGAACATACTCTCCTTTTTTCCAAGATTCATATAAAGGATCAAAGTTTCTTTTAACTTCATCAGAGACCTCATCAACACTCTTATCCCCGTTAATAATGAAAACATTTCCAAAAAAGCTGGGATCAACCCGGGCCACTCTGGCAAGTGTTTCATATCTCGATATTAACCTTCCTACAAATTCTTCATTTGTTTCAAATTTTTCAAGTGGCTCGCCTCTTTTCAACAATCTTTTTTTTGCTTCATTAAGACTTGTATTTATAAAAAAAGTTATATCTGGAACTAAAATCCCTCTATTTTTGTGCATGCCGATTAATTTTTCATGCTCTACACCTTGAGCCCATTGATAAGCACAGGTTGACAAGGAATATCTATCTGTAATGACAAATGCTCCCGCCTCTAAATTTGGCCTTATTAGTCTATGTGTATGCTCAGTCCGGTCTCCTACATAAAGCCCGGCCATCTGCAAGCCCCCAGAATAGGCATCTCTATCCTCTGAGAGTCTCCTTTTAATTTCAGCACTATCCCATGGCTCATGTGTCTCCATAACGTCCAAGTACTTATCAAGTTTTTTAATATGGGCTGTCAATATTGGAACTTGTGTTGAAGTTCCAGCTCCATCAATTCCTTCAAAAACAATTAGCAACCCCTCTTTTTTAACCATCGCGTAATTTTAACCTGTTCATTATTTAAACATCTATTCTCTGAAAGATATATTTTCATTTTCTTTGAAAAGTTCCGACTTTCTTTCAACATTGTTCTCTAAAATATACATTTAATTTGGCCTAATTTTAAATAACCAATTGCTTAATTAACAAAATGTTAGAAAATCAATTCGAATTAGAGCCTCATGGCCAAAGTCAAACAAAACGATTGACTGTTCCAGCAGCAGAAGATATCTTGTTCAATCCGTTTAAATGTCTAGACGACGGTTTTGTAAGGCTAATGGACTACTCTGGAGGAGATGAAGCAATTGTTCAGGCCGCTCGCGTCAGTTACGGTAAAGGCACGAAAAAAGTTTCAGATGACACTGGATTAATCAGGTACTTAATGCGGAATCGCCACACCACGCCGTTTGAGATGGTTGAATTAAAATTTCATGTCCGAGTTCCGATGGACTGCTGGAGGCAATGGATAAGGCACAGAACCGCGAATGTAAACGAATATTCAACAAGATACTCTGAAGCAATCGACGCAGCGCAAAAAACCAGCCCTTTAGAATGGCGTTCTCAAGCAACAGGAAACAGGCAGGGCAGCGGAGATTTTCTTCCTGGAGACATTGGAATAGAACTCACGCGAGATGAAGAGGAAGTGCAAAAAATGGCAAGAACAATTTATGAACAGCGCATTAAAGCCGGAGTTGCCAGGGAACAGGCCAGAAAAGATTTGCCGCTTTCCACTTACACTGAGGCCTACTGGAAAATCGACTTGCATAATTTATTTCATTTTCTTGGCTTAAGGATGGACTCGCACGCCCAAAAAGAAATAAGGGAATACGCGACCATTATCGGAGAGGAAATAGTATATAGAGTTGCACCGATTGCTTACAGCTCATTCAAAGATTATGTGCTTAATTCAGTTAAATTTTCAGCCATAGAACAGGTCGCATTGAAAAGTATCATCGGTGGAGAATCTCCTGAGCAAGTGGCAGAAAATTCTTTTCCTAATATAAGAGAACGGGAAGAATTTCTTGGAAAAGCAAGAAAATTGTTATTTTGAAGAACTTTCAATTAATTTTTTCACAAATGGCCAGCTAATCCTCGTCCAGTTCTCGACATCATTTTCCGGATTTTTAAGTAAGTCATCAACTCGTTCAATCGAAAAAAACTCTCCTTGTGACATGTGCATTACCGGAATTACATTCTCACTTGTCTCAGCAATCGCAACAGCACCAAAATGAACTTTTCCGACAACACTCGAATCATCATTCAAAAATCCGATAAACTTAGGAGTCGGATAATTTGTCATCTGAACTTCTTCTCTCATTTCTCGCATCATTGCTGCAACTAGAGGATTTTCAGTATTTTCTTCCGTTTCTTTATCGATATGCCCGCCCACTCCGCCGGAATATTTGTTATGCAATCTTCCTTCATCTCCTCCTGTTGAGCGTTTGTAAAAAAAGGCTTCCTTCTTTTTCTTGTTTACAATCCAAACATAGGGAACTATCTGCTTGAAATCAGGATTATTTTCCAGCTCGATGTTTCTCTCTTGGTATTCGAATTCTTTAAGGATTATATTAATAAAATCATTCTCGTCAATCGAACAAAATCCTTCAAAATATTTCTCAGCAAACAGCACCTCTCTTTTTACTACAAGAATTTCTCTTGACATATCACAACATAGATAATCAGTTAATAAATATTCTCGTATTGTTAAGCCCAAGTTTGTACCTCAAAGTTTCTTTGTGATTCTTAACTAAAAGCGCTAAAAATCACTAATTAATTATTCGATAAAAACATCTTAATAACTTAACTAAAATGCTTAATCTAATTTGTTGAAAAATATATCGAATTAGAATAATTAATGAAGTTAATTGCCAAATTGTGTTTATTTCCTGCAGCTCAGCCTCGTCGTCAATTTGGCACCTCAAAGTCGCAGACTTTGATGGCGCAACAAAAAAGTTCTTGTGATTAGAGACTTCCGTTCAAAGCCGAGCGCAATACCCCGTCAGCTTGTTGCAGGGATAGCGAGGCAGGAAATCTATTTATTAGTCCTTCACCTGAAATTTCTTAGAAAGGAAGACACCAGGATTAACGAATTTAATCCTTCATCTCAATTTTAATCTGCACAGATCTTGGAATCTGAAGCTTCATAATTGGGTGAAGTATGCGGTCTTCAGCAGGAATGTCAATAATTCTTCTGTGCACGCGCATTTCAAACCTGTCAAAAGTGGCAGTTCCATTCCCGCAGGGAGACTTTCGCGTCTTGATTGACAGGTGTTTAGTTGGCAAAGGAATTGGCCCTCGCATCACTACGCCGGCGCGTTCAGTAATCTCTCTAATAGAATCGATAACTCTGTTTATGGGATCGATTTCAATGCTGTTCAATTTGATTCTAACTTTAGCCATCCCTGACTTAGAAAAAATTGGTTTAAAAAGATTTGCTTTACTAACTACATACTCTATAGGAATGAATGGCATCGAAAATAACAAAGGTAATGTAGCCCACGCCATCTGGAACTCTAACTGCATTCAAAGGCATTTATCCTAGGTAGACTCTATCTTGTTCAACTTTAGTTATATAACCTGCTATTTATCTCCTATTTCCCACTGGTTTTTTCCCTTTTAAATCCTTGAGAATCAATAGTCGGAGCAGGAGTCCGCCCATCTTCCTATTCAACCCCTCTAAACAAATTCAACTCCGATAAACTTCCAATTCCAAACTTTTTGTCCGATAATTCTCTGAAATCAACCATTTTTACTGCAATTTCAAGAGTTTCTTAATAAATTTCGTTTTACAACAAATTCTTTATCCCAAAGCATCTTAGTGTATCCTTGCTTAATTATTTGATGTCTTTTAACCCCAAGTTTTTTCATAATCGATAAAACCTCAGCCCGAGCTTTCTTAACTTCATTTTGTTTGACAAGATACTCAATCTCCAAAAACCATCCAAGATTTTTTACATTATTCAGCTCAACATGAAAGTTTTCTTTTAGTTTGTATATCTCTGACACTTTTTCCTTAACAAGCCATTTTCTAAAACCAAACTCTTTAATCAATTCAAAAAAATTCTCAATGTCAGAAACAGAAAACTCTACTTCTTTCTTCGCGTGAACTCCTTTTAGGTATGAAAGTTTGCTCTTGAAATTTATCTTATAGTGGCTGTTGACTTTGCGCACTCTCAAACTCTTCTTCGGAAAACCTTTCAGGTCTTCCATTGTATAATAAGTATCTGCTTTCTTTATTTTTTCAGAAAACTTAGCAATTGCTCTTATTTTTTTCCTAATCTCATCAGGATTCAATATCCTTATCTTAGCTTCAACTTCTATCATTTTAAAAATAGATTTAGACAAATTAAATAGCTTTTGCTATTTCGAAAAATAAATAAATCAACAAGTTAATGTTACCGTGCTGAAATCACACAACCTTTCTACGTTGTCAGTATCAATTACAATCGGTGCAACTTGTATTGTATCTCCGACAACTATGTAATTGTTTATAGTGCCAGTTGTTGAGTTAGTCCCAACGTTTATTTTATTCGTGGCTAACAAACTTGGAAGCGCAATCTGGGCTAATATAGTGCCTCCGCCAGACGATTTCTTAACTACAATCTGGGCTTTGCTCAAAGTTCCCTTCAGGTACTGAACTGTAACAGTCCCATTTTCAGTCGGGGTTGCAGCTGTACAAGCAGTAGGTTTCACCTCAGCTTCAATACACTTCTGCCTGTAATCAATAGATGTTCCGGCACCCTTAATCGTAGGCTGGATAAATCCCCACACAATAGCAATAGCTGCAAGAGCAAGAAGAACTATCAACACAGTTGAAATAACATCACTCAATCCTCTTTTTTCCATTATTCCTCCTTTCACTTGTGTGCAAACCAAAATTTAATCACTTTATCTTTTTTATCAAGTCTGGCAAAGCCAAATCTTTCAAATTGTAAGACTTCATCCTTTTTTAACCTTTTGATTCCACTTTCCGCCAGCCCTTTGGTGATTTTTCCGTCGGGCATTAAAACCTCGCAATCAACATGGTCTGAAACCCACTGAACTTTTTTTATGTCTTTGTTTTCGACAGATGTAAAGTTCGCTTTGAAATCCTTTTTGTCAAGTCGAACATTATACAAATGAAGCAATCTAATTTCCTTTCCTTTATTCTCTTCAAAATCTTCCCTAGAAATAAAAATCCTGCCAACTTTTAACTTTCTTTTTTCTGGCTTATCAGGGTGTAATGGTATCTCCACATTTTTAATTTTTGGCGCATTTTCAATTTTTATTTCTACAGCATCAGGCACAAAAAAATACCTATTTGAGTTTGCGTCAATAATCTTCCTGTTTATGGCAGCAATCATATCAAACTCTAAATTTACTTGATTCTTAGAAAGTCCAACTTGCTTTGTGAGCTCATAAATTGCCTCTCTAGTTATTCCTCTCCTCTTAAGGGCCTTTAAAGTTATCAATCTTGGATCATCCCATCCAATATACTCCCCGGATTCAATCATCTCACGAATCTCACGCCCTTTTGTTGTAAACTCCGCAACATTAAATCTGCCATATTGGACAATATCTTGCTTTTTTAATTCCAAAATGTCTTTAATATAATCCTGCAGTTCCACGCGGAGATCAAATTCGTTACTCCGCAGAATTAAAGAAACACCCATCAGCGAATCTTCAACAGCATTGTAAAAATCATACATTGGCCAGACTTTATACTTTTTCTTGTGCCTGTAATGCTCTGCATTAATTGCTCTGAATATTACAGGGTCTCGCATCACATGATTCTGACTTTTCATATCTCCTTTGATTCTTAAAACCGCCTCGCCTTTCAGGTATTTTCCTTTCAAAAAATTCTTCCACTCCTCAAGATTTTTTTCAACATCAGAACAGCGGCAGTCACATTCTAACCCCTTATGTCTTAAGTCCTGCATCTTCTCCCTATCACAAAAGCACATATACGCTTTTTCTAACTTAATCAATTTCTCAGCATAGTCATACAAAAGCTGCATATCATCAGAAATAAATCTCACTCCATCGACTTTAATTCCCAGAAAGTCTTGAATATCGTCTAAATCAGCATCAACAAACTCCCTGGAAACTTTTTCAGGATTTGTATCTTCAAATCTCAAATAGCATTTTCCATTGTATCTCTGTGCGTATAAGTGATTTAAAAGAAATGAAATCGCGTGTCCTAAATGCAAGTACTTGGAAGGTTCAGGTGCAAGACGCGTCACAACATTCTTAGTCTCTCTCAAGTCGAGTTCTGGCAAATCTTTCTCCTTTACTTCTTTCTCAGGAATTAACGATTCATAATTCGCAAACAACTCTTTTTTCTTCGCCTCAGATAAAGAATTAATCTCCTTGACAATTTTAACTATCTGAGGCATAGTCTCTTTTATTTTCTCTTTCGCTAGGCCATGTTGAAACAGCTTCGGCAAAACTCTGTCAGGCGACGTCTTCCCGTATTGCAAAGCGTTCTGCAATGCATGGGCGTAAATGAATTTCTCAAGTTCCATAAAATAGAGAGAAAAATTACTTATTTAACTCTTTCTTCAAACCTGCTCAATTTCTCCTCAATCTCCGCAAGCTTATCAGAGATTCTATTAAGTTTGTATTCAAAGTCCTCAATCTTGACTGCAAGGTCTTTGGCTTCCAAACCTTGAGGAACACTGGAAGGTAAAACACTATCAAAATTCGCTAATGCACTACCTTCTGAAGCTGTCGCATTAGGAGTAAACGTATCAAAAAGTCCTAACGGATTCTCACTTGATGGCCTAGATACAACACTTTCTTCAGGACTACTAAGCTCAACATACCCATCTCTAGTAATTCTCCCCAAAGGTTTCTTCTCCTCTCCTTTCTTTAAGAATCCCTTTTTTTGCAAAAGCGTGTAATCATACACCTCGTTGTCCTTGAAAATTCCCATAAATACAAATAGTAAAGGTTTTATATAAAGTTTCACATTCATAAAAGAGGTGTTCATGGCAGTTGATGTAAAAAAGCTAATCGCGGCGATAAATCCCGAATTGTATTGTGACCCAAAAGTAATAGACGAAGTCAAGTCCATAGCAAAAAAAGAGGGTTTCCTCAAAGCCGCAGAAAAAGCAGAGCAAAAAGAGCAGGATTACATTGATGTTTACTTCACTCAATTTACAAAAAGCCCATTTAATTTGGCGGCAATAAAAGACCCAATTGAGCAGCATAAACTCGTTTACGACGATTCAGGACAGTCTCTCGAGCAGGTTTACTTCTGGATTTTAGATTACGTGAATGACAGATACGGAAAGTCTGAAAAGCTGATAGACAATTTTGTCTCTTCTCCTGGAAGCGGGCTTTTTTCTGAAGTTGGCCAAAAAGCAACTAGGATGCAGGAAGAAGGAATGAAAATCTTTGGCACGATAAACACAATAATTCGTTCAATCCTTAATTTAATTTACGATTTGAAAGAATTCAAGATTCGCCTCGCACAATATGATGACTTAAACTCCAAAGATTCTGGAAGAAAAAACGCTGCTTATCTAGCTCTCAAGCAAATTTGGATGGACAATGTTGACATAAAGAAAGGTGCCGGAAGCATCAATGGCTTGGCGCAGGGAAATCTTGACTTTGTTACAATCAGGGACGCATTTATGGCTGCGAAATACCTCAAAGATATAGATAATATCGATTTAAATGACAGAGTAAAAAGAATCTTACAGCAAAGAATGGCAGAGTTTGAATTGTGGATGAAAGAATCTGACCGCGAGCTCAGAAAAAGGTATGAAATTGAAAAAAATTACCTTCGCTCGCAAATAAGCTCAGTCAAACTGTACTCCCGCTGGGCCAAGCCCTACCTGAAAACTGCTCGTCAGCTAGAGCAAAATCTGGCGCCCTCCTCTGCTATAGTGAATGCCTTTAATACAACTGTTTTCGAGCTTGTTCTTTTGGCTCAGGGAAAGTATGACTTCAAGAAAGACATTGGCTCTGGAGAGCTTCCAAAATTCTTTGAAAAGCTAAAACTTCGCCAATACATCCCTATAACTCTTATAGAATTCTCATTTCGTTCAATCCCGGAAAGGTCCGACCAAAGAGGTGGCTACACCTTTCGGGGCAGAGTAGAGATTACATTTACCAGTTACGCTCTTAATGAGGATGAGTTGAAAGTTTTTAAAGACAAAGTGGCAGAAGATGATTTCGGAGATATATACAAACTTATTGAAAACGCCACCGATAAAAGTTTTAGTGAGCTTCAAAAAGACATTGAAGACCTTTTAGGAGACGAAAAAAAACCAGAAAAAATAAAGGATGACAGCGACACAAATCCCTTTTCTGCCTTGTTCTCTTTTCTAAAGACAGAAAAATCCGATAAAAAAGAAAATAAAGATTTGTCTAAAGGTATTGAAAAAGACTCCGAGTACGAAAAAATTCTGCGTAATCAGTCTATTCTTTCTGCAAGATTGGCTTGCAGGAAACTTTATGATGATTACAAGAAGGCAATCGGAATTCCGGCATTTCCTCAGGGAATTTACTGAGAATTTATTTATCAACAAAAAACTTTACAAAAACCAGAACTATTTATTATTTTTAATTAAGAGCTTTCGTTAGAACAACACGATATTAATATAATCTATATATTTTAGGTATTGAAAATTGAATGAGCTTAACCACCTTAAACCTTAAATGCCTTTTCAATTAACGGAAGGACATTTTGTTTAACACAGAGAAAATAAAAATTTATTTTTCAAGGGTCTGAAAAAGCGGACAATCTTTGTGTAATGCATAATTTATTTGTAATAAAAAGACAATGAATTACTGGAATGCGCGCTTAAAGACCTTAAACCATAAACTATCCATCAAATCATCTAAAAAGTATTTTATATTATCACCAAAAAATTATGGGGATTATTTAGGAGGGTAGTTTACTGAATCAGTCTTTTTCAGTAGGATTAAATACATCTTTTCCCTCTTGAAAATATGAATAAAATGAAAATTCTTCGCAAAATTAAACCAAAAGTAAAGTCTGTAAAAGAAATAAATAGAGAATCTCGGCAGGATAATAGTAAAGTTCAGGAGTCTAATTTCCAAGAAGATTCCTCTTTCACCCCAAACCGTTCCTCTGCAACAAATTTCTCTCCAACACTTGAAAGAAGAGACTCCATGCCAGATGAGAGTGGGGCCCGATCCTTCACTCAGACAGAAAGAGAGCAGCGCGAGGAATCAACGAGGTTTTATGAGTCTGTCAACAACAGACAGCAGCAAACTGACCGGCTAAAATATGAATCTAGCTCGCAATCCCAAATCATAGGAGAGGTGGGAATGGCAAGTGCCAGAGCAAGCGTAATTAGGGAAGAAGACCTGTTCGATAAACGAAATTCCCTTATTTCACGTTCAGGCGGAATAAATTCTCCGGCTTTGAATTCCAACACCATCGCAGAAAGAAACTATGAGCTCAGGGAAGAAAAGGCGTTTGAAGTGAAACGCAGAAAGGAAGCCTATTGAACTTAGTTGGAGCATTTTCACGTTAAGTTTTGCACAGTTTTTCATAACGCTGTTTTCATATTATCTATAAAGAACAGTTGCAATTTAATAAATGACAAAATAATATACCGCCACTAAGAAATATCTCAATTCATTTACAAGTTCTTTATTAATTAAGTTAATCCAATCACCCTATTGCAAAAATAATAATTAATCAATAAAAATAAAAAAATAAAAATTCGAGAATTTATCTCTTTTTCTTTCGGCCGCCGCGAGACATCTTGGCTTCACAAACGTTGCCTTTTCCATCAACGTAGTAAAGGTATCCAGGCTTTCTCTTAACGACGTTCTTAACGATAACCGTACCCATTTTTGACCTCCTTTAAAATTATACCAAAACTTAACATATGAGATATTTAAACCTTCCGTTTCCCGACGAAAAAATTAAAAATCTTTTTATTTTTCTCATTCAGAGGAACCTCAATCAATTTTTTCGACGGAAATTTTGGCGAGACATTAAAGGTAAATGGCTTCACAACTTGAAAATCAACAACGGAATGATTTTCGTCAAGCCAGACAGCAAGAAATTCAAAGAATACAAAAAACGAATGTATCGAGGGGAATTTCGACTGTTTAAACTCAAAAAATAAATTGTCTGTTTCTCTTTTCTTGAACATGAGGCCGCTGAACTTTCCAAGTTCTGAAACTTTCCTTACAGGCATTTCTATCTTCTTTTTTCCAAATTTTATGAGCATTGCTAAGATTTTTATATTTACAAAAACTACTCCAACAATGGATTTAAACGTTATCCTCTCTCCCTGGACACTTTTCTTTGTCGCGCTAATTGTAATCATAGTGATGATTATTTTTCTGACCTTGCTGGAAAGAAAGCTAAGGAAAAGAGTTTCACTAAAAAGAGAAGAGCAGCTTATCTTCCAGAAAAAACTTAGCTCTTTGAAAGAACAGGGAAGAAATCCTCGCGATTTGCTGGTTTCAGTTGACGCTCTTGCAAGAGATTTTTTCTCTCAGCACTACAAAGTTGACAGAAATGCAAAATACTCTGAACTTGCAAAAGAGTTCAGGAAAAAAGGCAATATAGCAGCATCGCAATTTTGCGAAAAAATTCAGGAAACTCTTTACGCAGGCGATTCCCCGACAAGTGAAAGAATGAGCTTCTTAGTCAGCAATCTTGAGTTTCTGATTAATGAACAAAGCAAAGTTTCAAAGTTGGAAAAAGTCCAGGCCAAAATGGCTGATGTTAAAATCCTCTCTAAACCAAAAGATTTTGCTCCTGACAAGAGAGTAATAAGTTACTTGGCAGAAGGAGTCAGGCGCGGTTTCAAAATCGATTTGTTGCGAGATAAACTATTTTCCGCCGGTTTCACAAAACAAGAAGTTGAGGCGGCTGAGAATTACCTTAATTTAAATCGAAAAGAACCCGAATCTTACGAGATAAAATCTTATCCTGCTAATCAAAAAGAAGAAGATTCACTCTCTCCAGTTGCTCAGGCAATTCAAAATGACTCTGAGTTTATAAAAAGTTTGGATAATTTGGAGAGAATAAAATCAAAAATCTCGGACAAAAACGATGAGATTGGCGCCAAAAAGATTACAAATCGAACTGGATTGGTTTAAGTACTCCTTACCTTAAGTAATGCTCCTAATCGCCTAAGTATTATGCTTTCAATTGTCATTGACAAAAAAATTTTCTGCCGATTAATAAATTTTAGCAGCTAATGCCTTTTGTGAGAGGTAATATGGTTTTTTATCTTCAAGGAAACAGAGCAAACTTTGTGTTTATCAGTACAAACTGCAATATTATCAAAATCAGCGCCGCAATCAGTAAATAATTGGAATAGTCGATAAAAACTTGTTTTTCTTTTAAATTCAAAAGAGTGTTAAACGATATTTGTAATCTTTCCAAAGAATCTGCCTTATAATACTCTCCCCCGGTATTGAACGCCAAGGATTTCAGGCTATCTTCGTCAATTTTCGACAAGCCATAGGTTGTGTCGCCACCATTCTCACTGCCTATGCCAATCGAGTTAACAATTACCTGATTCTCTTTAGCATAGTCAATGGCTGTCTCAATAGTCCCGATATTAATGTTTCCGTCGCTAATCAGTATGACTGCTTTCCCATCTTCTGCTTTCAGGAGATTGCTGGAAGTAACAACCGCCTCCTCTAAATCTGTCCCCCCGACAGTGCTCAACTGGATATTTTTTATTGCTTCTCTGACTAAATATCTATCCGATGTGGCAGTTTGTTCAATAAAAGAATTTCCGGAAAAAGAAACTACAGCAAATCTTGTTGACTGTGGAGCGATATTCACAAAAGAAATCGCCGTGCTTTTAGCTGCTTCAAGTCTGCTCGGTGAAAAATCAGTAGCTTCCATACTTCTTGAAGCATCAATCGCGATGGCAAATGAAAAAGAACTTGCACTAGAAATTTTGGAAACCTGTATTCCTGCAAGCGAGCAGCTTAGCAAAACAACAATTAGCGATGAAATAATTAAGCTCATTATGTTTCTCGACAAAAGGTCAATCCCTTTGATGTTTGCAATAGCCTCAAAATTCGCAAAGCGCAAAGCCCGCTTCTTTCTCAATCTCAGCGAGACAAAATGAGCAACAACAAGAATAGGAACGAAAAGAAGGAAGAACAAAAAAACCGGTTTCGTAAAGTAAATCATTTTAATCCTCCTTTTTTCTTCAGTCTTCCCTTCAGAAACGAAGCCAAAGAAGGAACGAAAGGTTCGTTAGTATAAAGTTCAAGAAGGTCTATTCCCCCAGAAAGGCAAGATTTTCTTAAGACTTCCAATTTTTTTTCTGAGATTTCTTTGTACACTTGTGCTGCAATTTTCGGATTCAAAGTCAGTTGCTGTCTGGTCTGCGGGTCTTCAATCACAATTTCGCTTGAAATTTTCGGAAGCTCCATGTCTAAAGGATCACGAACCATTATCAGGACAGTTTCAAATTTATTGGCAATCGAGTGCAATCTCTTTTTCAAAGAGTCATTATAGTATAAAAAGTCAGAAACTATGATCACAGAGTCCATGTTTTTGCTGATATAATCAAGTGCAAAATCAAATCCTGCTGCAAGGTCAGTTGGCTTTCCGTAATTAGACGCAATAGTCAGTCTGTCAACTAATAGGTGAAAATGCCTGTCACCTCCTCCTGGCTTGATGTACTCTTTTATCTTATCGGCAAACAGAACGACTCCCGACCTGTCCCCGGTTGAAATAATCAAATGTGAAAACGCAGAAACGATTTCTGCCGCATATTCGCACTTTAGTCTCTTTTCTGAGCCAAATATCATATTCTCTCCAGTATCAACGATAAAAACAACTTTCAGGTTTCTCTCATCGCGGTATTGTTTCACAAGCAAGTTGTTTGAACGCGCGCTCGCCTTCCAGTCAATCGTCTCAGAGTCGTCATCTTGGGCATAGTTTCTATAAGCTTCAAACTCTAAGCCCTTTCCACGCAATAAAATTCTATAAAGGCGATATTTCAAAATAAATTCCTTCATGGCTGCCTGAAGTTCCGCAATCCTTCCCGGCACATCTGAATTCAGTCTTCTCTCAAATTCCATTTTCACCTCTTTCATATAAGTTAAATTCGATATAAAAATCTTCGTTAGCTGTTAATTCAACCTCCTAAGTTAACCTCTCAATATGGCTAATATAACCTTTAAACATTACTTATCAAATTATTAATAGGGTTGGTTTTTAATCCTTCCGTAAGAAATCCTTGGCTTTCAAGCCAATGAATGAATTACGG
>CAYZNI010000010.1:0-24711 GCA_964479755.1 Candidatus Woesearchaeota archaeon | reverse complement strand
ATTCATTTTGCTGATAAACTCGTAAGCATCACTTATCGAAACTTCAAATAGTTTTTTTCCATTAAAATTTTTTTCTTTAAACTTCACTTTTCTTGGAATAAAGTCTCTAACAAATTTATGAAATTTGGAATAAGTCGATAAATTCTTTATTTCCCCAGTATTTTTACCATCCTTTTCATTTAAGTCTAATAATACTTTCTCTGCTTTATTTTCTGGGCCTACTACATCCCTAATAATGATCCTGCCTCCAGGAACAAGCTGTTTAAATGTGTTTTTCAAGACATTTCTTAATGTCTCTTTATTAATATATGAGTAAATTTCATGCATAACTGATGAGTAAATAAAGGTATTAATAGAATTTTCTTTGAAATTTTGATTTAATAAGTTTTTTCTGTAAAAATAAACAAAAGGATTTGGATATTCTTGCAGTTTACAATATTCATAAAACTTTCTTGTCGCTTCAACTCCGATAATATCTGACTCCTCAAAATTTTTAGATAAATTCCAAACTAGCGCTCCAGTTCCACATCCGACATCCACAATTTTCCCCTGAATTACAAATGGTTTTATATCATTAAATTTAAATTCAATATTTTGGTCCATTCCCTTTGCATAACTGTTGTAATCTCTGGTTTCTGTCAAATCCGCATCCTCATTAATCAGCGAATCATTGAATAATTCAATTATCATATCGCCCAAATTGTATTTAAGATAAACGTCTTGAGTTGCTTGAAAAGCCAGGTCTTTCCACTCTGAATTGTTTCTCCATTTTTTCCCAGATTCAACAAGCAGATTTATCACCTCATAAGGCCTAAGATTGGAATACTTGTTTTTTTTTGAATCCAGAAGTTCAATGGGAAGATTCTGAAACTTTAATTTTTTGAATTGGTCAATTATTGAAGGCGTAGAACAGGCCAAAACCGTATTTTTATAGCTTAGTTTTTCACCGCCCATGTATTCAATTTGAGATAAAATGTATTCTGCAAATTTTTTTGTCTGCTTTACATCGGGGATTGGATAAATTTTTACCTCGCAAGACAAGTCTCTTGAAAATTTCTCAATGGCCAGGACTCTTAAGTAAAGAGGGAGAGGGTTTCTTCTTGTATTTGCATGGTCTGCAGAGGTTATTGCAAAGATTACCTTTACTATTCTCTTTCCATTAACGCCTTTTTCCACAATATCTTTAAGATACTGATGTTGAAATTTTGTGAGCATATGATGCCTTCCAGGAAAAAGAATTGTTACCATTTAAAATAAAAAAGTCCAAATCTTTAAATATGTTATTGTCTTCTATAAGCAATGCGAAAATCTTATGGGAAGCCTTCGGTTACCGTCGACATTGTAGTTTTCACAATTCAGAACAATGAACTGAAAGTACTTCTTGTTAAAAGAGGAACTGAACCTTTTAAAGGAAGCTGGGCAATCCCCGGGGGCTTTGTTAAAATGGAAGAATCGCTTGAAAAGGCTGCAATTAGAGAGTTGGATGAAGAGACCGGAGTCAAAAATGTTTATTTAGAGCAACTTTACACTTTTGGAGATCCAAAAAGAGACCCAAGAGGTAGAATAATTACAGTTTCTTATATGGCCTTGGTAAATTCTGAAAATACTAAGCTTGAAGCTAAAACTGACTCTTCAGCAGCTGAATGGTTTTCTTTTAACAAAATTCCTACTCTGGCTTTCGACCATAAAAAAGTCATTGATTATGCTTTGAAACGGCTTCGTTGGAAATTTGAGTATACAACAGTTGCGTTTTCACTTCTTCCAGAAAAGTTTAGTATCAGCCAAATTCAAAACATATATGAAATCGTTTTTGACAAAGAACTTGATAAAAGGAATTTTGCAAAAAAAATATTATCACTTGGAATTTTAATAGAAGAAGAGATTAAAAGAGATGTATCGCACAGGCCTCCGAGACTCTATTCCTTAAGGAAAAATACCAGAGATATTATTGAGATATTAAAGCCAAAGTAAAGTACATATTGCAGGCAGACCTCGGTTCCTTTTCGCATATTTTAGTTATCAAAATAACTATAAAGTAGTTACATTAGAAAGGTTTAAATAACTAAGAAATTGATTATTTTTATGAAGAAGTTTGTATTAGCACTTATTGCCGGGATTATGATAGTTTCAGCTTTGCAAACAGCCGTGGCTTACAGTTATCCTTACAGGGAGTATACTTTTGATCTTGGCAGAGGTGACGTGCACTATAGAAACTATAACTATGCTGACTATTATGGCTATCCGGCCTATCAAGTGTATGAGCCTAAAGGATATTATATCTATGGAAATGGTCATTATAACGATGACTACGACTATGGGAGATATTACGGAAGGAACAGAATAGATACATCTGGATATTTACCTGGCTACAGCTACAGAGATAAACTCAGAACTTCGAGATTTTTAATACAATCTTATAATTATAGATATGACTTAAATTCTGGAAAGAGCTCAGCAGAATCGTTTTGCACAGATTGTGTGACAGATGGCTCATACTCAAGTTTTGGGAACAAGCCGGCTTACGACCCTAGAGCAGATGGAGTAAATGGAGATTATTACAAGCCGACTTTTGATGTTAACACGGAGACTTATAATTGGAGATTTTGATATGAAAAGACTTCAATTGCCATATCGAATGGATAATGAGACATTACTTAATGACCTAATTGAACTTCTTAGTAGAGAGGATCTTTATTCTCCAGATTTGCTATACAGGGTAATTGATAATAATAGAGTAGAATTAGTAAGAAAGTACGGGACTGATAGAAAAGATTTAAAGGGCATTTTAGAAATGTCTGAGGGCACGAAAGAGAGAGATTGTCTTTTTGCTTCAACAGAAAGTGAAATTAGAGAGGGGCTTGAAAACCCAAGCGATTTTGGTAACGCATTTGGAAATTTAGACCATGCTATTTCTAGAGACACTATTGTAGTTTACAGGAGAGATCAGCTTCCAAACTATAGAGAATACTCTGCGGTTCACGGGATGCGAGAAGCGACAAAGATATTTGGTTGTGAAATAACGAAGAGGTGCTTTATTAACCCTGAAAAAAAACTTGAGGCCCTTGTTGCAATTGTTGAAGTTGTTTAAAATCCTTTTTTATTTTTCAAGTAATTTATGACTTTCTTGGAAATTAGAGGCTTTCCGTTAACTTGAACATACTTGAAAGGTAGGTCAGTTGATTCAATTTTGTTTATTTTGATTGTGACTCCTTCTTGGAATTTTAAGCTTGATGATTTGCCTCCTAAGATTTGTTTTGTGACATAAACTGCATTGTCAGTCGCCATTTGTTCTTTGCCGAGATTTCTTTTTTCTGATTCTGGCATGAAACTAGATAATTCTTCTTTAGTTCTTTTTCTTGCAGGATAGTCGCCGAGAATTCCGCCGAAGATAAAAAACTGAAATTTACCGTCTGATTTTAATAATGGCTTTGGAGCCTCTGGATCCAAAACGCAGGTTTTTTGCAAGGCCATCGATTTGACTGATTGTTTGAAAACTTGGCCGAATTTTGACAATTTTTTTGCGTCAGAACTTTTTATATTTGTGAACCATAAGTTATTTTTACCGACAATTTTTGAAATGTGTTCGTATTCAAAGAGGCACCATTTCCAAACTTTTTCCTCTAAATGTTCAATAATAAAAATTCTTTTCATTAACATTTTAATCACCAATGGTTTTAAAACTTAAGTAAAAAGACCTCTTTTGTTATTTAACGTTAACTTTTTATTTAAAAGCATCATAAAATAATATGCAAAGCAAAATTGAATACAAAAAAATACCAGAAAATCCAGGGTGTTATTTGTTTAAAGACAAAAATGGAAAGGTAGTTTATGTAGGAAAAGCAAAAAATTTGAAGAAGAGAGTTACTTCTTATTTTTTAAAAAATGAACATGACCCCAAAACTGCTCTTTTAATTAACTCAATAGAGTCTTTAGACTATTATATTACGAATAATGAAATAGAAGCTTTGATACTTGAAAATAATTTGATTAAGAGATTATATCCTAAGTTTAATATTGACCTTAAAGATTCCCGTCGTTATGCTTACCTTAGAGTTACTAATGACGAATTTCCCTGTATTGAGGTTGCAAGAACGCGCGAAGAAGCTGGACAGTATTTCGGTCCTTTTATTTCTGGAAAATTGCGAAGGGAAATTCAAATTATTCTGGAAAGGCATTTTGGAATATTAACTAGGAAACCCTCTTTACTAAGAGTTAAATCTCTTAACAAGGAAGAATACCATTTAAGATTAAAAAAAGGGATAAATCTCTTAAAGGGAGATATAAACGAACTTTCAAAAAGTTTAGAAAGAGAGATGATTGAAGCTTCACAAAAGAAAAACTACGAACATGCCCTAAGACTTAAAAAGCAAATCGAAGCGCTTCAAATTTTAAAAGAGAAACAGAATATGGAGATGAGGAGAAATTATGATTCTGATATAATTAATTATATAGTTGGAGATAACTTTGTTTATTTATTGCTATTCAATGTTTATCAGGGAGTTTTGGAAAATAAGCAAGAGTTTGAATTTCCTTATGGGAAAAATTTTCTCGATGAATTTATTCTGCAATATTATGAAAATAATCCACTTCCAAGAGAGATAATACTTCCAAATGAAATTGACAAATCATTAATTGATTATCTTAAAAACAGGGAGAAAAAACTTCAAATTATTTTTCCAAAAATTGGCCCTAAGAAGGCGCTACTTGATCTTGCACTAAAAAATGTTGGAATTTCAATGATGGGAGAGGAATTGAGAGTTTATGAACTTGAAAAATCACTAAAATTAGCTAAAACACCAAGAATAATCGAATGCTTTGATATATCCCATATTAGAGGAAAATACACTGTCGCCTCAATGGTTACATTTACTAATGGCAAACCGACAAAATCAAATTACCGCAAGTTTAAAATTCTCCAAAATACAAATGGTGATGATTATTTAGCAATCCGAGAGGTTATTTACAGAAGATATGCCAAATCACTTAGGGATACATTGCCAAATCCAGACTTAATAGTTATTGATGGTGGAGCAGGGCAACTCTCAAGCGCCCTTTCTATTCTAAAAGAATTAAAGCTGGAAATCCCAATTATTTCACTGGCAAAGAAACTAGAAGAGATTTATGTTCCAGGAAAAATTCTTCCGCATAGATTTGAACAGAAAAACGCTGGACTTTTATTATTGAGAGCAATTAGAGATGAAGCTCATAGATTTGCAATAAGTTATAATCGGAAGTTAAGAAGCAAGAATTTAATTGGAAGAAATTAAAATAGATAAATTTAGCATTGTGATACGGAGCTAAAATAAGTATTTCAATAGGAAAGTTTAGTTCTTGGTGTGCTAAGGTAAACCTTCCTTAGATTCTCTCTTTTAATAGCTTTATTAAGCCATTATCAATTGAAATTATGAGGTGAAATTCCTGAGAAGCATAATTCTAAAAGTGTAAAATGCCAACAAAAGTATCGCATATATTTTTAGATCTAGATGATAGTGAAGAAGTATTAGACTAGGTTAGTTATTGTCAAGAACCCCAAAAGGATGTTCTAAAATCTTTATATCTTGATTTTAAAATCCTAAGATATTAATATATAAAAATGCCATTTGATGAACCTGATTGAGATTTTATGAATCTGAAGGGCGGTTTTGTAATCCGAGAACAGGGTACGCCGATTGGATAGATAATCACTGGAACTATTTCAGATTTACTAAGACATCTTGATAAAAATTCTTAGGCAAAAACATCAATAGAGATTTCAAGTATGAGAAATAATTTTAAGAGGGCTATTGAAGAGTCTATGAGTTGTTTATGCGAGGACTTTTTTGGAGATAATAAAGGTTATCTTGATTCTTAAAAAGTTAGACAAGGGGATTGAGATATCCAGAGTTACTATGAATTAAGAGTTAGATATTTATTGGATATTACAGAAGTAGTTTTTAAAATTGAAAATCCCAGTGTATAACTCTTAAAAGACTTTGAATAAATTTCTTTTGCATCACCACCCCTGCCCCAAAAAATTTTTCCCCCTATAGTTATTCGTTTTTCTTTGACAACTTAACCCAAAGAAAAAAAGCCCCAAACTATTAATTTACCTTAAAAACATAATTT
Organism: Candidatus Woesearchaeota archaeon; assembly: GCA_964479755.1. GTDB lineage: Archaea > Nanobdellota > Nanobdellia > Pacearchaeales > GW2011-AR1 > UBA73. The sequence goes on along the minus strand of CAYZNI010000010.1, from coordinate 18,606 downwards.
TTTATAATCATCAAACTCTTTAGAAAAATGCAAGAAAAGTTTAAAATTGTCTCGAAGTTTAAACCGACAGGTTCACAACCTCAGGCGATTAAAGAATTAGTCTTAGGAATAAAAAATAATCTTAATTATCAAACACTCCTGGGTGTAACTGGAAGCGGGAAGACATTCACAATTGCAAATGTAATCGAACAAGTACAAAAGCCAACACTTGTAATTGCGCACAACAAGACACTTGCTGCGCAGCTTTATAACGAATTCAAGGAATTTTTTCCAAATAATAGGGTGGAATATTTCGTCTCTTTTTATGATTATTATCAGCCCGAGTCTTATATACCTCAAAAGGACCAGTATATTGAAAAAGATTCTCAAATTAATGAAACAATTGAAAGAATGAGGCTGAGCGCAACTGCGTCTTTAATGTCGAGAAAAGATACAATAATAATTGCCTCTGTTTCATGCATTTATGGACTCGGCAACCCATCAAACTTTAAACTTCTTGGATTTGAACTGGAGAAAAATAAAAAAATTTCTAGAAAAAATTTGATGTCTAAGCTGCTTGATATTCAATATGAAAGAAATGATCTTGAATTAGTATCAGGTAGATTTAGAGTAAAGGGAGACACCATTGATTTAATCCCGGGTTATTCTAAAAATATAATTAGAATTGAGCTTTTTGGAGATAAGATTGAGAAAATAACCGAAATTGACAAAAATACCAACAAAGTTATAGAGGCCTTAAATTATTATTTTTTATTTCCGGCAAGGCATTTTGTCACATCAGAAAACAACACTAAGGAAGCATTAAAGTCAATCCGAAAGGAACTGGATGAGAGACTGCCAGAATTAGATTTGGTCGAAAGCCACCGACTTAAACAAAGGACTATGTATGACTTAGAAATGATTGAACAAATAGGTTTTTGCAAGGGAATTGAAAATTACTCTGCACATTTTGAAGGTAGAGGGGCTGGAGAAAAGCCATATTGCCTTCTTGACTATTTTGGAGATGATTTTATTTTGGTTATTGATGAGAGCCACCAGACTATTCCGCAATTAAATGGGATGTATTCCGGGGACAGACAAAGGAAAATGAATCTTGTTGAATACGGTTTTAGACTTAAAAGTGCACTTGATAACCGCCCTTTGAAATTTGAGGAGTTTGAGAAATATATGGAAAAAAATAAAACGATTTTTGTTTCTGCAACGCCCTCTAAATATGAACTCCAAAAGTCGGTAAAGATTATTGAGCAAATAATTAGGCCAACAGGATTAGTAGACCCTCAGGTCGAGGTCAGGCCTACAGAAAATCAAATGGCTGATGTTGAAATTGAAATTGAAAATACTTTAAAAAAAGGAAATAAGGTTTTAATTACAGCGCTTACAAAAAAACTTGCTGAAGAGGTTTCCGATTACCTAGCGGCGAAAGGAATACGTTCCAGGTATTTACATTCTGAAATAAAAACTTTGGAACGAACCGAGTTAATACGTCAGTTAAGAGCAGATAAATTTGATGTTTTAGTAGGAATTAATCTATTAAGAGAAGGAATTGACATTCCAGAAGTGGGATTTATAGGAATACTTGACGCAGATAAAGAGGGTTTTTTAAGAAATACAAGGAGTTTAATACAAATCATAGGACGAGCTGCTAGAAATGTAAATTCAAAAGTTGTGCTCTATGCAGATGAAATGACAGATTCTATGAAAGAAGCAATAAATGAAACTGAAAGGAGAAGAACAATTCAAATCGAATACAACAGAAAAAATAATATAACTCCTAAGCAGATAAAGAAGGAAATTAAAGAAGCAGAGATATTTATTAAAGACACAAAGAATTTGCCGCGCACAGAAAAGGAGAGGTTGATTCCCCAGCTTGAGTTAGAAATGAGGCAGGCTGCAGATAAATTGGATTTTGAGCTGGCTATTGCAATTCGCGATCAGATTACTTTGATTAGCAAGGATTTGAATAAAAAATCGTAAACTTAATATACACTTTAAAATTAAAAAGTTGATGAAAGAAATTGTTATAAAAGGGGCGAAAGAACATAATTTGAAGAATATTGATATTGCGTTGCCTAGAGACAAGCTTGTTGTTATCACTGGATTGTCTGGCTCGGGGAAATCTACTTTGGCTTTTGACACTATTTATGCAGAGGGCCAGAGAAGATATGTCGAATCTCTTTCTGCTTACGCTCGACAATTTTTGGGTTTAATGAACAAACCGGATGTTGAAAGCATTGAAGGGTTATCTCCGGCTATTTCAATTGAACAAAAATCAAACTCAAACAACCCAAGAAGCACTGTGGGAACTGTGACTGAAATTTATGATTATCTAAGATTGTTATTTGCAAGAATAGGGGTTTGTTATTGCCCAGAGCATAATATTGAGATTTCGGCTCAATCTGCAGAGAGAATTGCAAATAAAATTTCTTTAGATTTCAAGGGAGAAATTACAATTTTAGCACCAATTATTAGGCAGAAAAAAGGAACGTATGAACAGCTTTTAAAAGACCTGAACAAAGAAGGATATTCTAGAGTTAGAGTAGATAAAAAAATTATTAGAACAGATGAGAATATTTCACTTGAGAGATATGTAAAACACGATATAGAAATTGTAATAGATAGATTTAATTTAAACGATTATTCAAGACTTATTGAGGCAGTTGAACAGGCAAAAATAAAGGGAGAAGGTTTGATTATTGTTTCTGACCTAAAAAACAACGACCAAACTTATTCTTCATTAATGGCTTGTCCGAAATGCGGGATTTCTTTTGAAGAATTGCAGCCACGCATGTTTTCATTTAATAGTCCGTTTGGAGCGTGCGAAGAATGCAAAGGTTTAGGGATAAAAATTGAATTTGATCCTGACTCTATTTTGCCTGATAAGAATAAAAGCATCTTGGAAGGGGCGATTGCATTATATGGAAAAATAGATCTAACCTGGAGAAGTCAACAAATAAAAATAGTCGGAAAAAATTATGGCTTTGATCTTTTTACTCCGATAAAAAGTTTTACAAAAAAACAAATTGAGGTTTTGCTTTATGGTTCAGACAAACCATTAAACGGGAAGTGGTCGACTGGAGACGATATGAATCTTCGTAATGGCTGGGAAGGAGTTATTCCCCAAAGTGAGAGGCTTTACAAGACAACTAATTCTGATTGGAGAAAGAAAGAATTTGAGAGATTTATGATTTTTCGAGAATGCCTTTCCTGCAAAGGAAAAAGATTGAAAGACAAAGTACTTGCTGTAAAGATAAACAACAAGAGTATAATAGAACTCACAGAATTCTCTGTAAAGGAGGCGATTAATTTCTTTGAAAATATAAAACTTAATGATAAAGAAAGGCAAATATCTAAATTGATCTTAAAAGAAATTATTTCCAGGCTTGCTTTTCTTGAAAATGTAGGTTTGGATTATCTAAATCTTTCTAGAACCGCAGGAACTCTAAGTGGGGGAGAATCGCAAAGAATCAGACTTGCGACTCAAATTGGCTCTAATTTAACGGGCGTTCTTTACATATTGGATGAACCCTCTATAGGGCTTCATCAAAGAGACAATGAGAAATTAATAAACACACTGCATCAGCTAAGGGATAAGGGAAATTCACTTATTGTTGTTGAACATGATGAAGACACGATAAGAAGGGCCGATTATGTTGTTGACATGGGTCCCGGAGCAGGCATACATGGGGGAAAGGTAATTGCAAAGGGAACTCCCGAAGAAATACAGAATAATCCTCAATCCCTTACAGGACAGTATTTATCTGGTATAAATGAAATTACCATTCCCCAGAAAAGAAGAAAAAATGATGGAGAAATAAAGATTATAGGGGCGAGAGAACACAATCTAAAAAATATTAACGTTAGCATTCCTACAAAAGTGTTTAATTGCGTTACTGGAGTGAGCGGTAGTGGGAAATCCACATTGATAAGCGACATTTTGCTAAAAGCCCTAATGCAGAAACTTCACGAATCAAAGGACAAACCAGGAAAGCACGAAAAAATAGAATTCAAGGATTATATTGACAAAGTGATAATTATTGATCAGAGCCCTATTGGCAAAACACCAAGAAGCAACCCTTCTACTTACATAAAAGCTTTTGATGAGATACGAGACCTTTATGCCTCAACAAAGGAAGCAAAACTCAGAGGATTTAAGACTGGAAGGTTTTCATTTAATGTTGCAGGAGGAAGGTGCGAGAAATGCGAGGGTGATGGAACTATTAAAATTGAAATGAATTTCCTACCAGATGTCTATGTTGAATGTGAGGAATGTAAAGGGAAACGCTATAATAATGAGACCCTGCAAGTCCTCTATAAAGGTAAATCAATAGCAGAGGTGTTAGATATGAGTGTTGAGGAAGCAGTAAAACATTTTGAAGCAGTTCCTTCTATTCAAAGAAAACTTCAGACATTGGAAAAAGTGGGCCTTGGTTATATAAAGGTGGGACAGAGCGCAACAACCTTAAGCGGGGGAGAGGCTCAGAGAATAAAATTAACAAGAGAGTTGGCAAAAAGAGGAACAGGCAAAACTCTTTACATTTTGGATGAACCTACAACAGGGCTTCATTTTCATGATGTAAAAAGACTTCTTGCTGTTTTGAATGATTTAGTAGACAAGGGCAACACAATGATTGTTATAGAGCACAATCTTGATGTGATAAAATGCGCAGACCATATTATCGACCTTGGGCCTGGAGGAGGAGTTTATGGTGGAGAAATAGTTGCACAAGGTACGCCAGAAGAAATAATTCAAAATAAAAATAGTTTTACAGGAAAATTCTTAAAGAAAATGTTGAAGGCAAGGTAATAAAGTTTAAATTAGAAATAATTAGGAAAGGTAAGAATTATTTTTTAATTTGGAGAGGTTTTAGCAGACTAATATTACAATGAAGAGTTTAGGTTACCCATAATATTTCAATTAATAATCTCAAGGCCACCGCTACGGAGCTATGTAAAGAAGTAATTAGAGTAACTTCAAAATGACAGCTTCCGAAAGGTTTAAATAATTTAGTTTTCATTAAAAAATATGAAAAAAGCCTTATTTTTACTATACGGAATTTTAGCTGTACTGCTATTTGCAAGTTTTGGCTCGGCATATATGTATGGAGGCAATTTCAATGGGCATATGTACGGGCCGAATTATGGCGGTTATGGATATGGAAATGATTACTATGACAGCAATTCATATCATTCTACAAGAACATCTGGGTATAACGGATTTTTGACAACTAGAACAACTGATTATGATAAAGTTACAAATACAGATTACTTGCCTAATGGGGGTTATATAACCAGGACAACTTATACCAAAACAACTTCTGACATTCCTAGATATGGTTATGGCTGCTACTCTTGCGGTTATGGCGGATACAATGATAATTATTGGTATAGAAAATACTGGGACCAGCCGAATTATTATTACGGAAGAAATCCACATTATAATTATGGGTATTATTAATTTTTTAATTGGACTTTTTAGAGAAATTTAAGGTGCATTGTCAAGAGTTATTGGAAATCTTAAGCAGGTTAATTCTTTGGGAACTTTTTTATGCAGTTAAAGTCTGCTGCTCGCCGATTTCTTCTTTAGGAACTTTTACAACATCGGCTGCCTTGTCGCCATCTTTTAATCTAATGACATGGACTCCTTGAGTTGCTCTGCCCATGACTCTTAGGTCTTTCATAGATACCCGTATTGCAGCTCCTTTGGCGGTTGTGACTATTACAGAATCTTTGTCATTAACTGAAACAGAGCCGATAATATTTCCAGTTTTTTCGTTAATCTTTAAGTTTATCACTCCTTTAGCGCCACGCGCTGTTTTTCTGTATTCTTCAAGCTCAGAGCGCTTGCCGTAGCCTTTTTCTGTCACTGTCAGAATAGTTGTTTTTTCCTTTAATGGAATTGATTCTAGGGAAACGACTTCATCCGACTTTCCTAAGTCTGCTCCTTTTACACCGTAACTTGCTCTTCCCATTGGGCGTACTTCGTCAGAGTTGAAACGGACTGCGTTTCCTTTCTTTAGTATTAGTAATACTTCTTGCGAATCTTCTACTTGCTTGACTTCTACAATTGAGTCTGAGCCATCTGCAGGAAGGTTCATTATTCTGACTCCGGTTGATCTAGGTTTAGAAAGCTCTTTTAGAGGAAGTTTTTTCACTATTCCCAGTTTTGTGACAAACAGTAAGTAACCCTTATCGAAACTTGCGACATTACTAACGTTAACTATTTCTTCGTCGCGCAGACTAAACAGATTTGCAAGAGCTCTGCCTTTGCTTTGCCGAGTGCCATCCGGAACTTCGTGAGATTTAAGCCAGAAGACTCTGCCACGTGATGTGAAGAAAAGAAGGCTGTCGTGTGTTGAGCAAGTCAGTAAGTGTTTGACGAAATCTTCATCTTTCAACTCTGCAGTACCAGCGCCTGTTCCTCCGCGCTTTTGCTCGCGGTAAAGCTTCAAGTCAACACGCTTGATATAGCCCGCGTTTGTAACTAAAACGGCAACGTCTTTTTTCTCAATCATGTCTTTTTCTTCAATTTCTTCTACTTTTCTCGTTATCTTGGTACGCCTTTCATCGCCATAGTCTTTTTTTATCTCAGAAACTTCTTTTTTAATTACAGAGAGAATTTCCTGTTCGCTGTTTAGAAGTTTTTTCAAGTAGGCGATTGTGTCTCTAAGTTTTTTCTCTTCATCTTTGAGCTTGTCTGCTTCTAAAGTGACCAACTGCTGCAATCTAGTTTCAAGAACTGCCTTGGCTTGGCGTGTTGTTAAATCGAATTTTTGCATCAATCCATCGTGGGCTTCAGATGCAGTTTTGCTTTTCCTAATAAATGCGACAACTTCATCAATTCTTTTCAAAGCAATTAGCAAACCTAGAACAATTTCTAATCTGTCTTCTGCTTTTTTTAATTCAAATTTACTGCGGTTTGTGACTATTATTTTTCTGTATTTAACGTATTCTTCAACAACGTTTTTCAAAGTGAGAATTCGCGGTTGTTTTCCAACAAGTGCTAAGATGTTTGCATCAAAATTGTCCTGCAATCTTGTAAGTTTGAATAACTTGTTAACTGTATACTTAGCCGCTGCACCTTTTTTAAGCTCAATAACAATACGGACTTTTCCTTTTGCTGACTCATCTCGGATGTCTGAAATATCTGGCAATTTTTTTTCAGTCACAAGACGCGCAATGTCTTTTATCAATTCAGCTTTGTTAACCATGTAAGGAATTTCTGTAACAATAATTGATTCCTTTCCTTTGTGTTCTTCCACATTATGGCGGGCGCGCATAATAATTCTGCCTTTTCCTGTGCGGTACATTTCTTTAATCCCCTCACCAGAAGCTAAGCCTCCTGTAGGAAAGTCAGGACCTGTGACAATGTCCATTAAGGCATCAACGTCAATTGATGGCTTGTTAATATAAGCAATAATGGCATCGCACAACTCTGTTAGATTATGCGGCGGGATATTTGTCGCCATACCTACAGCAATTCCGGTTGCCCCGTTTAATAATAAGTTAGGCAATTTTGCAGGCAAAGTATCTGGCTCTTTTACAGAATTGTCATAGTTAGGATTCATTTTGACTGTGTCTTTGTCAATATCTTCGAGCAATTCATTAGAAATTTTGCTTAGCTTGGCTTCAGTATAACGCATTGCTGCTGCGGAATCTCCATCCATAGAACCGAAGTTTCCCTGTCCGTGGACTAAAGGATAACGTAAAGAAAAGTCCTGAGCAAGTCTGACAAGAGAGTCGTAAACTGCAACGTCACCATGGGGGTGGTATTTACCTATGACATCTCCAACAATTGCCGCCGATTTTTTTGTAGGTTTTGAACTGTCGATTCCCATGGCGTGCATAGCATAAAGAACTCGCCTATGAACGGGCTTTAACCCGTCTTCAACTGAAGGCAAAGCTCTTTGAACTATGACGGACATAGCGTAATCAATGTACGCCTTTTCCATTTCTTCAGTAATTTCAGCACCCTCTACGCCTTTTTCATTACCTAATTGAGATTTTTCCCTTCTTTTTGATTCTTCTTCTTCAAGTTCCTTTTCAACTGCATCTTCGTCGATTTGTTTTGGTGTCATTTAGCCTCCTTGTAATAATAGTAAAACGATTGACCTCGATTGTAATTCATTTTTTCAAAAAGATTTTGCATTTTATCGTTTTTAACTAAGACGAAACCAAAACTAAATTTAGATTTTATTTTTATCCCTCTGTTATTTAACTCTTCAAGAAGTTTAGTAGCAATCTTATTATTTCTAAATTCAGGTTTTACAAAAATATCGTTCAAAAAAAAGTCCTTATCTGCCAAAATATGTGCAATTAAAAATCCTGCTAATTTTCCATCAACTTCAGCAACTAAAGAAATATTATTTTTGTCGTCGTTAACAACTTCTTTAAACCAAGATTGAGAATATGCTTCCCCGCCCACAAAACCTCTTAGCTCGATTGTTTCATTCAAGATTTGATACATTTCTTTTGTGTCAAATTTGTTAGCTTTTCTAATTTTCATTATACATCAACCTCGGCTTCTGCAGCCCTTTCTGCAATGAATTGACGGCGAGATTCAACGTCATCCCCCATTAATTTTGAGAAAATTTCATCTGCCTTGACTGCATCTTCAATTGTGACTTTTTTTAGGAGTCGTGTTTTCGGGTTCATTGTTGTGTCCCAAAGCTGCTCCGGGTTCATTTCACCAAGACCTTTAAATCTTTGGACTTCGACTTTTTCTCCAAGTTTATGCATCACTTTTTTTAATTCATCATCAGAGTAGACATAATGAATTCCTTTCTTCCTGATTCTGTAAAGGGGTGAAACTGCAATATAAATATGGCCGTTTTCAATTAATTTTGGTGTAAATCTAAAGAATAAAGTCAATAAAAGTGTTCTAATATGCGCGCCGTCAACATCGGCATCTGTCATTATAATAATTTTTGAATAACGGAGCTCTTCCATTTTGAATTGCTCGCCGAATCCAGCACCGACAGCTGTGAGGAGATTTGAAATTTCTTCATTTGAAAGAACTTTTACAGGATTAGCTTTTTCAACGTTCAGAGGCTTTCCTTTCAAAGGCAAGATTGCCTGTATCTCTTTGTTTCTGGCTTGTTTTGCCGAACCCCCTGCAGAATCTCCTTCAACTATGAATAATTCCGTTTCTTCGGTTTTCTTGCTTGAGCAGTCTGTTAACTTGCCAGGGAGGCCACCGACTGAAAATGCGTTTTTTCTTCGCACTAACTCTTTAGCTTTCTTGGCAGCATTTCTTGCCTTTTGCGCTTCTAATGCCTTTAGGACTATTCTTTTTGCTATTGGAGGATTCTCTTCAAAGAACTCTGAGAGTGAGACCATTGATATGCTGTCTACTATGCCTTTGACTTCTGAGTTTCCGAGTTTTGTTTTTGTCTGACCTTCAAATTGCGGCTCAGGGACTTTTACTGAAACTATTGCTGTCAGGCCCTCACGCACGTCATCGCCAGTCAGGTTTTCGTCTTTTTCTTTAATCATATTGTTCTTGCTAGCATAGTCATTTATTGCCCTTGTTAATGCGGTCTTGAATCCAACAACGTGAGTTCCGCCCTCAACAGTATTGATGGTGTTTACAAACCCAAGAACATTTTCCTGATAACTATCATTGTATTGAACTGCGATATCTGCAACGATGCCCTTTTCTTCTTTTGTGAAATAAATTGGTTTGTGCAATGCCTCTTTTGATTTGTTTACCCATTTTACAAATTCGATTAAGCCGCCCTCATAGTGGAAAGTTTCTTTTTTTTCTGTTGACTCTTCCTTGACGATTATTTTCAGTCCCTTATTTAGAAAGGCAATTTCCCTAAAACGAGTTTCCAATATAGAAAACTCAAATTTTGTTGTCGTAAAAATTGTGTCATCTGGCATGAACGTGACTTCAGTGCCAGTATCCTTTTTGTCGACTGAACCTGTGACCTTTAAGTCATAAAGAGGCTTTCCGATTTTGTATTCCTGCTTGTGGACTTTTCCATCTCGGCGGACTTTGACAGTCATGTGCTTTGACAATGCAGCCACTACTGAAATTCCAACCCCGTGCAGTCCTCCTGAAACTGCGTATGACCCTTTATCGAACTTTCCACCAGCGTGCAATTTCGTTACGGCGATTTCAACTGCAGGGCGCTTGTAAACCGGGTGATTGTCAACTGGAATTCCTCTGCCATTGTCGTTAACTGTGACTGACCCGTCCTTATTCAGAGTAACTTCTATTGTGTCGCAGTAACCACCCATTGCTTCGTCAACTGAGTTGTCTACAACTTCCCAAATTAGATGATGCAAACCGTTCTTTGAAGTTGAACCGATGTACATCGCCGGACGATGACGTACTCCCTCAAGACCTTCAAGAACTTTGATATTTTCTGATGTATAAGCCTTTTTGTCAGCCATTTTTCTCTTTTCTCTTTTGTAAGCCACTAAATTAATGTAGCTATTTAAAGTTTTCTGCAGAAAATTTGAGTTTATCGACGGAAATTATAATAATTTTAGTTTAAGCCCTTTTCTTTCAAGGATTTTACATAATTTTTCTACGTAAACAAAGTCATTTCTTATTTTAAGTCTTATTTCTCCTATTCCAGCGAATTCATGGTATCTTGAATCAAGGTTTGGGCATAATTCCTTTTGTTTCCACACAATCGTGCCTGATACTTCTAAAGAGTCTGTAACAGAATAAGGGATATTAAACCTTGAAGTGACGCCGTCCAAGCATTTTTTCAATTCTTCGAGAGTCATTGAAGAATTTGGCGTTGAACAGTTTATGGGTTGATAAAATAGAGCTCATTTAGATGACATCCTTAATTTCGGTTTGACTATAACTCCACAATAACCTGTAAATTCAGTAATTGATTTAAGGATTAAATGAGGGAAAATTACTATTATTTAAGCATATAGTTTTAGATTACTTCTTATTCTTATGCCCTGAAACATATGCTTCAGTCCATTTAAGCCGACGCTTGTCTCTCTTTAGCTTTAGAGAATTTTTTCTGCACTTGCTTGAGCAGAAAAAGTCAACCGCGCCAGTGTGGCGAATTAAGTGAACGCCTTTGAAGTTGCTTTCGTCTCGGCCGCAGAAAACGCACTTTGTCATTACACGCTCCTGCCTGAAGAGCCTTTGATTCTTCGGGCTTCGATTTCAGTTTCGCGCAGTGTTAAAAGATCGCCGATTTTAACAGGACCCTTGACGTTTCTTCTTAGTGACCTGCCCTTGTTATTTCCATCGAGGATTTTAGCCTTTACCTGAGTGACTTCACCTCGTGCACCAGTCTTGCCAATGAATTGTTCAACGACTGCGTTTACAGCCTGTTCGCTAGAAATTTTTCCGATCGTCGCACTTTCTGACGATTGAGTCTTATCCTTAGTTCTTTGTTCCTTTGCCATTTTTTAAATTATTTCTTTAATTTTGCAATTTCGGGAGCAGTTTCGCCGGCATCGACAATCGCGATTGAGGCTGTGCTTACTGGGATTCCAGCAGCCATTCCCAATTTTTGCTTGGAGTCAACTTCATGGCAAGGAATGTTTTTTTCTTTGCACAAAGCTGACAAATGGGCAACAATTTCTTTTGGAGAAACGTCAGCAGCATAAACTACAAGCTTAGCTGTGCCAAGCTCGATAGCTTTTGTCACTTCGTTCGTACCTTTTTCGATTTTTCCGGTTTTTTTTGCTCTTTCAACAATGCTATAGAAGTCCATTTGACCTCCGTTGTCAAGTTATAAAACTTAAACGTCATTGGTTTAATTGTTTTAAGATGAAAATCGCGGTATTTAAAGTTTTCTGGCAATATAATCTTGAAGAAAGTAAACCCAATAACACAAAAGTTTGCTAACTTTTCTTTATTTCATGCTATTATCCTGAATAGCAACTCATTCTTCTGTGCATTAAACTTTCTTGCATTAATTAAATGCATAAACCTTCTTTTTTCATTGTGCTACTGCTCTTAGCGCATTTTCAATAAAATTACGCAGTTCTTATTCATCCAACTTTCTAAAAGACTTGGCGACATTAGAATCGACGCTCTCTACCAAGCAGATATTTTTAAACCGCTAGTAAATCTTTTTTAATGCAATACATTATAAAAGCAAATATGAGAAGAATAGAAAGCCAAGAACCCGGTGTCTTGTTTTATTCTCTGCTCCCCATTAGAAACAGTTTAGAAAATATTAAAATGCCTTTATATTTTAAGACTTCTGGAGAAATAAGGGGTTTTTGGTTTAGCAGATTCCAATGGGAAATTATAAGGTCGCTTTATAGGTCGGGCTTTAGCTGGAAGTGGAATAACATTTCATATTTCTCCTTCCGAGTCTATTTTTGCATATGGAACTAGTGATGAAGCCAGAATCGCAATTACCATTTCATTAATACACATCAAAATAAAATATCCTAATGGGATAATATTTCAGTAAACAAAGAAATAAAAACTAATCTGGCTTTTTATTTGTATGAATGGATTTATTGTTTATGCGACGTATTCCAATGATGAAGAGAAGACAGAGATTCAGCTATTCGGAAGACTGGAAAATGACCAGAGTTTTGTAACGTTAAATAAATTTACACCTTACTTTTTTATTCGAAAAGAAGACGAGAAAAAGGCGCTGAAGGAGCTTAAGCCGTATGTTCCAGAAAAATGCGAAATGGAAAATTTCAAAGGAGAAGAAGTTTTACGAGTGTCATTTAAAACGCAGACAGAGCTAAATGCGGCTTTCAAAAAATTGCATAAGGAAATTGAGATTTACGAGGGGGACATAAAACCCCATTTGAGATTTTTGATGGATAGGAATTTGCTCGGCAGGGTTAAAATAGAAGGAGAATATGAAAGCGCGGAGAAAATTGATCGCGTATATAAAGAGCCGAAATTGTCAGCTTCAGAATTTACGCCTGAAGTTAAAGTTGTTTCTCTTGACACAGAGAGCGACGAGAAAGGAAACTTGTATTGCATTGGACTGGCTGCCGAGAACTACAAAAAATGCTTTGTTATTACCAATGAGAAACTTGATAACGCCGTGAATTGCAAAAACGAGGAAGATTGTTTGGAAAAATTCAAGTCTGAAATTTTTAAACTTGACCCTGACATTATCACTGGCTGGAACGTGATTGATTTTGATTTTGTTTTCTTGAGAGATTTATTCAAAAAGCACAAGGTCGAGTTCAATATTGGAAGAACAAATGAAAATCCAAGACTAAGGATCGAAAGCAACTTTTTCAGGAGCTCAAGTGTGGATGTTCCCGGGAGACAAGTTCTTGACGCGCTGAATTTAATTAGGGATCCAATAATAAGAGACTCGCCTTTTATCAGGAATTCTGATTTTAAGTCTTTGACATTGGAAGATGTTTCCCAGTCAATTCTTGGTAAAGGAAAATTGATTAAAGGAAAAAATCGGCATGATGAAATTATTAAACTCTTTAACAGCAAGAATAAGAAGGACTTGCAGAAACTTGTCGATTACAACTTGACAGATTGTTCTCTTGTTCTAGAAATCTTGGAGAAGACAAAGATAATTGAGTTGACTTTAGAGCGTTCACAGCTGACTGGTTTACCGATTGACAGGATGAGCGGCTCGATTGTTGCGTTTGACTCTCTGTATATTAGGGAGGCACATCGAAAGGGTTTAGTTTCTCCGACGATGAACTTTACGGAAAAGGAAGAAAGAATTGAAGGAGGATATGTACTTGCTGTTAATCCTGGAATTTACAAAAATGTTTTAATTTTAGATTTTAAGTCCCTGTATCCTTCAATAATTCGGACTTTTAATATTGACCCTGCATCATTTCTTGGAAAGAAAGCGCAAAGGGGCGCTATTGAAGCCCCCAATGGTGCGCATTTTAAAAATCAGGAAGGAATTTTACCGATAATAATTGAGAGATTGCACCGAGAAAGAGAAAGAGCGAAAAAAGAAAAACGTGAACTCTCGAGTCATGCGATAAAAATTATTATGAATTCTTTTTTCGGAGTTTTGGCCTCGCCGAATTGCAGGTATTTTTCTTTGGATATTGGTAATGCCATAACTAACTTTGGGCAGTTTATAATAAAATTGACTGCGAAAGAAATTGAGAGCTGGAACAAAGAGCTTAAAGTTATCTATTCTGACACAGATTCAGTATTTGTTGAGACTGGCTTCGGAAAAGAGAAAGCGAATAAACTTGGAGTTGAAATTCAAGATTTCATAACTAGTTTTTATAAAGATTATGTAAAGAAAAATTACTCTAGAGAGTCTTTTCTTGAGCTGCAGTTTGCGAAACAGTATATTTATTTGATGATTCCAAAAATTCGAGGCACTGAGAAAGCAGCCAAAAAACGATATGCGGGGCTTGTTGATAAAGGTGGCAAAGAAGAGTTGGAGGTTACAGGATTAGAAGCTATTCGCGGTGACTGGACAGAAGCAGCGCAAGAATTTCAGGTTCAGTTATTATTGAAATTGTTTCACGATGAGAAATACGAGGAGTTTATTCGTGAATATGTTAAAAAGATTGTGGCTGGGAAGCTGGATGAAAAGCTGGTTTACAGAAAGTCAATAAGAAAAGAGCTTGAGGAATACACAAAGACGACTCCGCCGCATGTCAAGGCGGCAAGGAAATTAGATAAACTTGAGGGAAATATAATTGAGTACTATATTACACTTGATGGTCCTGAACCGATACAAAAACTAAAACACAAGATAGATTATGAACATTACATTGAGAAGCAGATAAAGCCGATTGTAAATCAGATACTTGAAGTTTTTGGAAAGAGTTTTGAGGAAATTTCATCAAATTCAAAGCAGAAGAAGTTATTTTAGAGTTTGGAGGATGGAAAATAGTGGTGAATACAAAGTTTGAGTTTAACTTCTCGTGGGGGCGTATAACTAACCACCAAACGCCTTTAACTTTGCATCACTTGGCAAATACAAAACGTGTCTGGGCTCACCCTGATTTGTCAGGCCGAAGTGCTCGAAGTTTTTCAGGAATTTCTGAATTTCTCGAGAACGATTTTGGAATTTGGCGTGATTGCCCCAAGCGGCGATTATTTTATCAGCTTTATTTATTTCCTGTTGAAGATTTATATCATTATCTTGGCCCACAGGATCGATTTGAGTTTTCAGGTCTTTGGGATGAGTTGCACGAAAAGCGAAAACGTTGCACACAGTTGCTGTGCCGAAGTCCCATTTTTTTGCAAAATTCATCATTCTTGTAACTGTTGGGTCGTTTTTCAGCTCCGTTGCTGTTGAGGGATTTAAACCGATAAATAGAATTTTTTGTTTTTTGCCGTCCCAGGTTCTTGACAGAGTGTAACGATATTTTTCATCATCTGAATATATTGCTAAACTTTGAATTCCATTCTCCGAATGCATCTTTTCAATCATATATTGAGGAGAAAGTCAAAATATAAAAAGCTTAAGTGTCTTTTTAAAACAATGAAAAAGAGCTATCTGAAGAGTGCGGTAATTACATTTTTGTTTATTTTTGTAACTTTTGGATTGTATTTGCTGACAACATTCAGGCAAAAAACAATGCTTTCTCCTGGAACGGCTATCTTAGGAGGATTAGGATTTCAGAGTTTTTTAGCTTTTATCATTGGACTTTTAGTTGTGGTCCTTGTCTATTTTTTGATTATGTCCATTGTTGAGTAATCAAAGGAACAAAAACGAATCCTGGGAATTCTTTAATTATTATTTTGATTTTGATTTTTTTAATTTGGAATATTGAGTTTTTTACTGGAACAACTATTATTCCACTATTTGTAAGTTGGTTGTAAAGATGCTCAGGCAGCGAGGGAAATTCAGCGCTTATAAGGATTCTGTCGAAGGGTGATTTATCTTTCAAACCGTGAAAGCCGTTCTTGCTGAAAATGTTTATGTTTTTGTATTTTGGTAATAGCGATTTAGATTTTTCTGCAAGTGAAGATTTTAATTCAACTCCGTAAATTTTCCCTTGCGTAATTTCCGAAATTAGGGCCAGAACATAACCGCAGCCTGAGCCGATTTCAAGAATTTTTTGATACTTTTTTACTTCAAGCAGACTTAACATAAATGCAATGGTGTAAGGCTGAGAAATAGTCGCTCCTGGTTCTAAAGGCAAAGCAGTGTCCTTATAAGCTTGGGCTTTAAGTTCATCAGGAATGAAATTTTCTCTTTGGACTTTTCTGAAAGCATCGACTATTTTATGTGAAAAGTTACCGCATTTTAAATTGTCTAAAAGTTCTTGCTTATTCATAAGATATTAAAGCGAAGGAAATTAATAATCTTAACTCGCGCAAAGTTTAAAAACAAAATTTCTTTATCTTAGAAATGGGAAAGAATGCAATTGACCTTGATGAGAAAAGTTTTGATGATTTTATAAGAAAGGGAGTTGTCGTAATTGATTTTTGGGCTACCTGGTGCGGACCGTGCAAAATAATGGGCCCTATTTTCGAGGAAGCTGCTGGCGAACTTAAAGGAAAAGCCAAATTTGGAAAAGTTGATGTCGATGCCAATCATGAAATAGCAGAAAAATTTGAGATTCGCTCTATTCCAACTACAATGTTCTTCAAAGACGGTGAGCAAGTGGACATGCACGTTGGAGTTTTAGACAAGAAGGAACTTGTCAAAGTTGTTAAAGAGATCAAGTGACCTGTAAGTTTAAATAGCAAATTTTTCTCTAGATTTTATGGTCTCGTAGCTCAGCCCGGTCAGAGCACCGGCCTTTTACAACAGAATGAGTTTCGCAACTTGAAAAGAGACGGAACTTCTTTGAAGTAAGCCGGGTGTCGGGGGTTCAAATCCCCTCGGGACCATTTGGGATTTGAACACATAGAGCAATTGCTTTGCAATTCTCTAGCCTTCACTTCTGGCGAAGTTTCAGGAATCCCCTCGGGACCATTTGGGATAAAACAAAAACGTCATAAAACCGAAAAGTATATATAGAAAATCGGAACTCTGAAAAATAGAAAGGTTTAAAAAGGTAGGTTTGCAAAATCAAATATTCCCCTAAGATAAATATTCAAAATCTTCCATAAATGCACGTTTTACAGCCAAAACACACCAAGTTGAAATCAGAAGAGGTTAAAAGGCTAATTGAAAAATATAATATAAGCCTGTCGCAACTTCCCAAAACAAAGAAAGGTGACGCTGCCCTGCCTGAGAATGCAGTAGTAGGCGACGTTTTTAAAATTGAAAGAGAAGATGACGGAAAAAGCATAACTTATTTTCGCGTGGTTGTTGAATAATGAAAAGCAAAAAAAATATTTTGGTTGAGAAATACCTTGAACAGCACTCTCTTGTGGAGTCAAACATCCGTTCATTCAATGATTTTATTTCAAACAGAGTTCAACAAATTGTGGATGAGCTTAATGAGGGCCTGTCTGATGAGGAGATTGAAATTAGGTTCGGAAAAGTCAAGATTGGAAAACCAAACGTGATTGAAGCTGACGGAAGCGTGAACTTGATAACCCCCATGAGTGCGAGACTGAGAAACCTTACTTACTCAGCCCCGGTGATGGTTGAGCTTAATGTTAAATTTGAAAACCAGACTGAAAGCACTGAAGTTGAGATAGGAAGAATTCCTATAATTGTCAGAAGCGCACTTTGCAATACCAACGGAATGAACAAGGAAGAGCTTGTCAAGAACTACAATGATCCTCTGGACCCTGGAGGATATTTTATTATTAATGGAAATGAGAGAGTAATTGTTATGTCGGAGGACCTTGCACCGAACCAGCCGTTTATTGAGGAAGGAAGACAGGGTCTGACATTGAGAATTTTTTCTGAAAAAGGATCTTACAGAATTCCGACGACAATTTCTGAGACCAGCGAAGGAATTTTGGAACTTACATTTAGCAGACTTAGAAATATTCCACTTGTTGTCTTGCTTAAATCATTGGGGATGACGAAAGAAGCAGAAATTTCGAAAAATATCCTTCATGAAAACGATTCTTTAATTGTGAACTTTTATGAGTTTGCAAACATCCAGACACCTGAGGACGCAATGGTGTATATTGCGGAGAAATCTGGAATTCAGGGAACTAAAAAAGAAATTCTTGACAGGGTCAAACAAAGAATTGACTCTTTCTTGCTGCCACATGTTGGAAACACGAAAAATGCGAGAATGCAAAAAGCAGTAACTTTATGCAGACTAACAAACCTTTATTTGAGAGCAAAAGAAGATGCCAAAGTCAGAACTGACAAGGACCACTATGCAAACAAGAGAGTGAAACTTTCGGGAGACTTGATGTCTGACTTGTTCAGAGTTAATCTGAACATTCTTGTGAGAGATATCAAGTATTCGCTCCAGAAGGTTTCAAAGAGGAAGAAATTTTATTCCCTTAAAACAATTGCTAAGTCTACGCTGTTCACGCATAGAGTTGAAAGTGCTATCGCTACTGGAAGCTGGATTGGTGAGAGAAGTGGAGTGACGCAGAACATGGACAAGACGAATTATCTTGCAGTATTATCTCAGTTACAGAGAGTCACGAGTTTATTGCCTGGCGAACAGGAGAATTTTTTAGCTAGAACATTGCACCCGACGCATTACGGGAGATTCTGCCCGACGGAAACCCCGGAAGGAACAGAAATTGGCTTGAGAAAAAACCTTGCACTAATGGCAAGAGTTTCAACTGCTATAGAGATTGATGAGCCAAATTTAGTGAAAAAG
>CAYZNI010000009.1:0-24803 GCA_964479755.1 Candidatus Woesearchaeota archaeon | reverse complement strand
TAAAAAGATGAACAACTTAAAACCACGAGGTAACATTAATAGAGGATATTACAATAAAGATTGCAATAGCAATCTTTATAAAACTCCAATCATATACTAATTAATAAAAAGATGGTGCTGAAAAACAAAAAAGCTCAGGATATGTCCATTGGGACTTTAATCTTGATAGTTCTCGGAATAATCGTCCTAGTCTTGTTAATTCTCGGTTTCAGCATCGGCTGGGGCAACCTCTGGGAAAAAATCAACATCTTCGGCGGTTCAAGCTCTATTGGAGACGTCGTTACCGCTTGCAATCTCGCAGTCACTTCCAACAACCCTTATGATTATTGCCAAAATTTCAAGAAAGTTAAAGTTAATGGTGAAACTCAATATGTAAACTGCCAATTCATAGAAGATCAGCTAGATTCCAAGATAACAAGTTGTGCCCCTGATTACAATAATAAACAACAGTCTGCCAAGACTTATTGCATTATCCTAATAGCAGGAAATAAAGTCACAACAGACAAACCCATAAAAGTAAACGATATAAGATGCCCTAATGACTTCCCAGATATTTCAAATAAAAAATCATGCTCACAAATAGCTAGCGAGAGTAAATGGACTAACCCTTCAGAAGTTGACAAGGGCACTATTTGTCCTCAAGGCACTCAAAAAATAGGCGATGATAAGTATATTTATTCAAATAATAAAGAATGCTGCGCCACTAATAATAATAATAATTAAGATAAAATGCCTCTCCTCAACCGCCGCGCATTCGAACTCGCCATCTCAACCCTTATCCTAATTATTCTTGGAATTCTTCTCCTTGTGGCAATCGTATATGCTCTAACAGGCGGCTTCAAAACATTCAAGTCTTCCACCCAGCCTTTTCTAGACACTACCCAGTCGTCATCAGTGAAGCAAGCCTGCTCACTCGCCTGCCAAAACACCGACAAATTAGTTTATTGCTGCAAAAACTACACCATTGACACCTTTCAAGTAAAATGCTCCGATTCCAGACTGGAAGTTAATTGCAATCTAAACTGTCAAGACTTCAACTGCAATCCTTCTCCTGAAACTTTAACTCAACAGCAATGCGAACAAAGAGGAGGTTCAATTATCGCTGACCCCGGCGACGGAAGTTCTTACCAAAATGGTTGTCCTCAAGGAAAAATATTGCTTGGGAACGTCCCAATAGGAAGAGAGGGAGGAATTTGCTGTAAGTAATCCTATTGGCTCCAGCAAATTCTTTTCAAAATTATCCATTAAGGTATTCAAATAATTCTGCCCTCTACTTTACAATATCTAATTGTAGAGGGTAAAACTCATTTCAAGAAACTAGTCAACAACATTAATCTCTTTAATCTTCTTATAATCCTCGTCAAATGTCGCAATGTTTTTTATCCCAGACCTTTCCATGAGAGCCAGGGTTGAACAATCAGTAAAGCTCAATTTGGTTTCTTTTTGCGACTTAAATATCTTCCAAGCTTCCTCAAAAACAGAATCATCAACCCGCAAAATATTCAAAGATTCGCGAATTTTATTTCCTACAAATACAGATTTCTCTAAGCTTTTCGTCCTCCCAAAACTGACTGTAACTACTTCATCAAAAATGTAATCAGAAACTATCCTCTCTCCAAAATCTCCTTTTTTAATTTCTTCTAAAACCTCTACAGCTCTCACATGATTTTGATCTGATTCCACTTCAAACGAAATAATAAAACTACTGTCTAAAAATATCATTTTTCCAGCCCATAAAGAAAACTATCTATTTCTTCGCTCCATCTAACCTTATTTTTTGTTTTTATTATCCCTTTGATATGGTCTAATTTGCTAATATCCAGTTTCTGTGCTTTTTTTTTCTCAGCCCAATCATTTACTGCCTGACGAAAAGCTTCACTAAGTTTGAGCTTCTTTTGTATCGCAACCGCTCTAAACTTTCTAAAAGTTTCTTCATCAACACCCCTTATTCCTACAAATGTTTTTTCCATCAATATTAAACATGTTAAACATGTTTATAAAGTTATCGGCTAATTCCATCCAAGTCCACATTCAACACTTTGACATTTCCCCAGTTTGTTCTTGACATTTCAGGAAAGACTTTGAACTCTCACTTTAAACTCCCTTTAATAATTTTTATTTTCAAAAGTTTGTATAGAATTTAAAGCATTAAATTTGTCATTGATAATTATTAAAAAAACAACGGCTATTTGCACAGGTTTTAGAAGAAAACAAGGTTTTTCAAAACACTCTAACTAAAACAAATAATTTATTAATTCTATTATCCTAATTATAAAATGTCAGACTACGCAATGCCCTCATTCAGAAAAACCAAGCGCGACAGGCGCGCCAAATCCCGCTACAACAAATACAAAAAGGGCGGACAGCATCGCTCTGATAACGTCCAGATAAAAAATACTCCTAATCCTTGAAAGCTTCCTGCAATATCTTTATAGTATAAGTCAGTATCAAGGGCCCTATCACAAATCCAAAAACCCCAAACAGCGAAATTCCCCCGATTATTCCCAAAAGTATTATCAGAGGATTAATCTTTGAGCTCTTTCCAAGTATCTTGCTCCTCAACAGAAAGTCAACCCCAAAGCTCAATACAATTCCTGTAACTAAAACGACAGCCCCCGCAAAATAATCGCCTATCGCAAAATTATAAATCGCAATCGGAACCCAGACAATTCCAGGCCCAAGTCCTGGAATAAAGGCAAAAAAGAAAATTAAAACTGAAAACAAAAAGAACAGCCTCATTCCCGAAATATAAAATCCGATTACTGAAACAAAAAGCTCAATCAGTCCAATTAAGAACGTCCCATAAACCAGCGAGTTCGTTGACTTTGCGATTTCCTTGACGACTTTTTCCTTGTTCCCTGAAGGAATATAAACCTTCAAGTTTTCCGCAAGCATATCCCAGTTTACAAGAAAAGTAAACAAAGCGAACAGCACCACCACGAGACTTATCAGCATCGAAGGAATTTCCTTTGCTGCACTGCCCAGCAGCCAAACCACTATCGAAATACCTTTGCTTCCAAGTTCTTCCAAGCCAATCTTAAAAGGGACCTTTTCAGAAATAGCGCTCAGCAAATTTGTAAGCTGCCCATCTGCAATATAACTATAGGACTGCCTTGTAATTTCCCAAAAAACAAAAACAATCGGCAAAATTACTGCTGAAACTACCACTATCAGGCAAATCGCCGCGGCAATGCTCTTTCCTACCTTCTTCTCCAGCCGGACAAAAACCGGATGGACTAAATACGCAAGGACAAAAGCAGAGACAAGCGCAACCAGATACTTTTCAACGATTAAATACGAAAGCAGCACTAAAACCACGACAACTGCCCAAAACAAATATCTCCGTGAATTCTCTCTTGCATTTTGCCCTCTTTTCATCTCAAAATAAAAATACCAATATTAATAAAACTTCTTCTCCTCACTAAAAAATGCAACAATACTATTTCCTCTTCGCTCTGGCGTTTATTTTCACGCTCTTCGCCTCAATTCAAGACTTGAAAAAGCGCGAAGTCGCAAACTGGCTCAACTTTTCTTTAATAGCATTCGCCTTCGCCTTCCGCGCCTTCTACTCATTGCAATTTCACGAATTAAACTTCTTTTTATTAGGACTCGCTGGCTTCGCATTATTCGTCTTTCTCGGTTATATCTTCTACTACGGCAGGGTCTTCGCCGGCGGCGACGCTAAACTCCTTATGGCTTACGGAATTATTGTCCCATTTGAAAGCTATTACTCTCTTCTAACCACATCTTTACTATTCATCTTCATTCTCTTCCTAGTCGGCGCTGTTTACAGCTCGCTTTACAGCGTCTTTATTGTGCTTAAAAACTCCCAAAAATTTAAGTCTCAATTTCTCTCGCTTTGTAAAGAAAACAAGCTTCTAATCGCAATGTCTCTTGCAATAAGCATAGCATTCATCGCCGCATCATTCTTCGACTTAGTTTTCTTGCCGATTTCAATTATCGCTCTTGTCCCTTTTCTTTTAATCTACGCTCGCTCTCTGGAAAAATGCATGACTATTCTAATGCATCCAAATAAGTTAACAGAAGGCGACTGGATACAATCAAACATCAGAATTACAAAATCTCAATTTATCAAGAAAACCGTTCACGGCCTCTCAAGAGAAGATATTAAACTTCTCAAAAAGCACAATCGTTCAGTTTTCGTTAAAGAAGGAATCCCATTCGTGCCTGCATTTTTCTTCACTCTTATAATTATGGTATCCTTCGCGGTAGTTTCAAAATTTTCTCTGGACTATCTTCTTTCTTTTCTATTTTAATTTTTTTAACTCTGGCTTTCTTTACAACTCTAAGCAACTTGTAAACCTCATCAAGTTCGGGCTCCTTGGCTTCGTATCTAGGAGATGTAACACTTAGAGGTTTATCGTAAATAGGTATTACATCAATCACAACTTCCCCAAACGCATTTTCAGTTTGAATCGCAGTCGAGTTAGCTTTCAGTTTCACCACCATCCTCTTCCCAATCTGCCTCGCCAAATTATAAGCCCCGGCCGGCATTAAATTCGCATCCCCAACAGGTTTTTTCGGAATCACAAGTACATGACCTTTCGACACTGCACGAACAGAAACAACACCAACAGCATCTTTATTCTCATTCACTCTCTTTGAAGGCACATCTCCGTCAACAATCATTCTGAAAATCCCTTTCTGTGGCTTCTCTCCTTCGCTTTTTTGCACAGACATCTGCTCCCGCACAAAATCCTCTAGCTCCTGCGCATTCATTTTCTCTACTTGCTCCTCAATCGCCTTTCTCTGCGCTTCAGGCAAATGCTTCGTCTGCTCAAATATCTGCCTCTTCACTTCGCGCACTTGTTCTTCGCTGTATGTCATATATATTTTTAGAATAATGAGTTTTTATAATTAAGGTAACTCTAAATAATTACACTGTTGTGGATTTTTCAAATATTTTTTGCAAGTTTCCAAGCTCCTGCTAATTTGAAGGATACGATAGATACAATTTACAGTTCCTTCAAACGGCGAACCATCCGTAATAATATGCTGCCCTGAAAACTCACAATATTCAGTCTGGTTTTCTCTCAATGCTAAATAGCGATGACTGGGCGAGTTATGTTGAAATTTCTTCAAATTTGGATTTAACTCCGAACGCAATTAATAAAAAGATTTCTAAAGAGATAAATAGGGCATCCTGTTTTGGCCAAGTCAAAAAGACCTCTTACCCAAACGCTCTTCTATAATCTTCCGTCTGAACCGAAGAAACATCTTTAACCTTTGCCAAAGCATCCTCGTAAATCGAAGAATCTTGTTCTTCTGGCCAGGCAAACTTGAAAAACAACGCTCTCAGCCCGAATGCAACAGGCTTCTCCTCAACAGAAACATTTTTCGCCCCAAGTTTCACTAATACTTTCTCGCCTTGAATTTTTATCTGCCCTAAATCGCTCTCAGGAGATTCCGGCATCACTTTCACTATAATTGCAACTATTCCTGCCATTACTCCTCTTAAAAATTATAGTATTTAAAATTATCATTGCCCCGCCCTGTACCTAGAGGGAACTTTCAAGCTATATTAAATAACGAAAAAATACTTAACGCAAAAAGAAAAACAATGAATGCAAAAGAAAATAAATCCTAATAGGTTATTACCGGAAAAACAGGAGCCCTCTTAATCTTAAATGAAAGCTCCCAATATCCCAGTTCCAATAACTAATCCTGACTAAAAAGGAGAATATCATAAATAAAGCCCAGTCATGCCAAAACAAAGGAAAACTTTTCCTCTTTCCTCTCATAATTAAAACTATCAGGTGGTTCTTTTAAAATCTTCTAGCGAAAATATTATAAAACCCCCAATCAACCAATTTTCATGGCTAAATACATCGCTTATCAAAAAGTATTAACCTTCAACACGACAGAAAGACACGAATTCCAAGACATAACTTTAGACGTTGAAAATCTCGTTAAAGAATCAAAAATAAGAACTGGCTCAGTTACCTTGCAAACTCATCACACAACTTGCGGCCTCTGGTTAAATGAAAACGAGCCTAACCTTGTTGGCTCACGAGATAAACTCGGCTACTCTCCTGATATCTCAGAAGCTTTGGATAGATTCGCCCACCCTCACGCAGGTTACAACCACGACGACATTCGCGATGTTAACAATCCAAATGGCAAACGTTGCACAAATCTCTGCCCTGCAAATCCAGACGGCACAATCTCAGAATGCCGCAACGGATTCTCTCACGCACAAGCCCTTTTAGTCCAAAGCACCCTCCCATTAACAATCCGAAATTCAGAGCTCCTTCTGGGGCAATGGCAAAGAATCCTCCTTGTAGAACTCGACCACGCCAGAGAAAGAAAACTCACCTTCACTGCTCAAGGAGAAAAACCTTATTGTTCGCTAATAGGTATTAAAAAATACTTTTCAAGACTTTTTAGTTAATATTCTTCTTCTAAACAATCAAGAACCTCTTCTGAAATTAGGATGATAGATTGGAAATCTCTCTATTTACTCTCATAACCAGCAATAAAATCCCTCTTCTCCATTAACTTCCAAATCAACCTGATTATAAACCTCTAATCCTAGTCTCTTCCTTTAATTCTAATATCTGATAAACTCATCAACTCTCATTTTATTATTAATCACCTAAAATATAAAATTGTTACTCTAATAAATTGAAGAAATTTCTTTTCAGTCCCGATGCGATAATTCGTTTTATTTAAAAGGATGAATTAGAATTTTGCTAATAAATATTTTTACTATTAAAATACTCCCTTTAACAACCAACAATGCTTAGGTTCAATAGAAATGATACCTCTCCTGCTGGTTATATCTAAATAATTGCTATGCCTTAAATAAATATTGCTCTTTTAGTTATTAATATTAGAAATTCTTAATCTCCTTGCTATTCAGGATCTTAGCATAATAATTACAATGAAACTCTTATTATCAATCTCCTCGTAAAATTTTATTTTATTACTTGCATCAAATAACATTTTCTGGTATCAAATGTATCTGTCCTGAACATTTAATAACCAACAACAATTATTTTAAACCTTGAGCTTCTAAAAAACCTATGGATAATTATCAAAAATTGGTGGATAGAATCTCTCGTTCTTCCGGCCTTGACAATTCAGAAATAGAACGCCGGGTTGAAGCTAAAAAAGCCAAGCTTTCCGGCTTGATCTCCAAAGAGGGTGCGGCACAAATTGTTGCCGCAGAACTTGGAATAAACTTCGATTCCGAAAAGCTCAAACTCTCCGAATTAGTCGAAGGAATGAAGCGTGTCAATGTCTTAGGCAAAGTCGTCAAGTTAAATCCAGTTCGTGCATTCAATAAAAACGGCCGTGAGGGCAAAGTAGGCTCATTCCTATTGGCAGACGAATCTTCTAACGTCAGAACAGTTTTATGGGACACAAACCACATTTCTTTGATTGAAAACGGCAAAATCACGGAAAATTCGGTTGTTGAAATCACCAACGGAGCAATCCGCAACTCCGAGCTCCACTTGTCATCATTCTCAGACATAAAAATAAGCAAAGAAGAGCTCCAAAACGTAATTTCTCAGGTCGTGATTGCTGAAAAAAAGCTCCACGACTGCAAGCCCGGAGACAGCATCAAAACCCGCGCAATAATAGTGAAGACTTTTGAGCCACGCTACTTCGAAGTCCACCCAAAAACAGGTAAAAAACTCACTCAAGAAGACCTCGACTCCGGAATTTCTCCTTCAAAACGAGCTCTTCTCAACGTTATTCTGGACGACGGCACAGAAACCGTGCGTTCAGTCCTTTTCACTGAGCAAATCCTTTCCCTTGGCCTCTCTGAAGACCAAATATTTTCTCTCGAAGAATTCAACAAAATCAAAGACTCTCTTTTAGGAGAAGAAAAACTCTTCTCCGGCCAAATCCGCGCAAACTCTCTTTACAATACAACAGAATTCACAATTCAACAAGTTCAGTCACTCGAGCCCGAGGCTCTGCTTAAGGAACTTGAAGCTAAAACCTAACCACACTTCGCCTTAAATAATATCCCCTAATCAGTTAAAAATTTGATTTCTCTTTTCCTCTGCAAAAGAATTGCTTGCAATTAGCGATAATTAGTTCTAGTCTAATTAAAATTGTAGTTTTTAAAACAATTGATGAAAGTTTTTATGCTGTACTTAACTTTAAAACATTTATTTCACATACACAAATCCTTAAAAATTGAAGTTTCGCCACTAACGAAAGTTAAGTATTTATGCATAAATCTTTAAAAACTCCCCCTTCCAAAAAATAAAATGGTAAAAAAAGAGGAATCAGAAGAATCTCCCAAATCAGATGACGATGAGAAAAAAATAACTGATGTACCTGGCATCGGCCCTGGAATAGCCGCGAAACTTGAGGCTGCTGGCGTTTACGACTTAATGGGCTTGGCAGTTATGTCCCCTCCCGCACTCTCCGATCTGGCAGGTATTGGAGAGGCAGTAGCTCGAAAGGCAATCCAGTCAGCGCGAAATATGATGAAGCTCGGATTTATGTCTGGCGATGAATTTGCAAAAAAGCGCGAATCTGTTGTTTTTATCACAACCGGCTCTCAAAATCTTAATAACTTGTTAGGCGGAAAAGGCGTCGAAACAGGCGCAATCACCGAAGCCTATGGCGCGTTCGGATCTGGAAAAACTCAAATCGCTCTTTCTCTCGCTGTCAACGTCCAATTGCCAAAAGAACAGGGCGGCGCTGAAGGCAAGGCAGTTTACATCGACACGGAAGGTACATTTCGCCCAGATAGAATCAAGCAAATTGCTCAGGCACTTAACGCAACTCCAGAAAAAGTCCTCAAAAATGTTCTCGTCGCCAGAGCTTTCAACAGCGATCATCAGATACTTCTTTTGGACAAAATCAACGAAATGATAAAAGACGGCGAGCCAATCAAGCTCGTAATCATAGACTCCCTGACTGCGCACTTCAGAGCCGAATTCGCAGGGCGAGGGCAATTGGCAGACAGGCAGCAAAAAATGAATCGTTATCTTCATAATTTAATGAAACTTGCAGAACAGCACAATCTCGCAGTCTTCGTCACAAATCAAGTAATGGCAAATCCTGCAGTTATGTTTGGCGACCCAACAACCGCCGTGGGCGGAAACATCCTTGGCCACGCCTCCACATATAGAATGTATCTCCGCAGAGGCAAGCAAGGCTCTCGTGTCGCAAAATTAATTGACTCCCCAAATCTTCCAGAAAATGAAGCTCAATTCTTCCTGACGCAGGCAGGCGTCAAAGACGAAGAGCTAGAATGATTGAAATAACAACACTTTATGGGAAAAAAATTCTGAAAAATTAATAAAAAACCATAATCTGGCCCTCCCACCACGAACATTCGCATCCCGGACACTGTGATATTGAAGGTGTCTTCGTGCATAAGAAAAGAATCGAAGATACAACTCCAGTTTAAGCTCCAACATTTCCAATAACTTAAGTGCGGGAAATAGAAAGGTTTCACATAGCGCTGTTCGCGAATAATCGAAAACTCGGGTATATTTGTCTATTTAGATATTTCAAGAAATCATCAATTTGAAAAAATCTTAAAAAAAGTTGCCTTTTAATCTCAGAAAATAAACTTGCTATAGTTTATTGCTTAGATATTATTTTGTCCATTTTTCATTTTTGACCAACCCTTTAAGGATTCACTTTCAAAGCCAACATTTAATCAAGCACTATTTCTCTTCGGTCCAGGCGAATAATCTCTTCCAAAATTTCTTCCTTGATAGCTAAGTTCTTGAAGCATCGTTAATCTTCCCCTCAATTTCACAACATCTGCTCCTAACACTTCAGCCCTTGTCAGATTCTCATCCGCTTTAGCCAAATACCATGCCAAATCTGCTCGGCTAAACATCTCATCAAACAAACCCATAAGATACTCTGCTCTCTCCACTGCTTTTCCGGCCAAATTCCTTGCCCCTTTGTCAATTTTAATCGTTTTCTTGTTCATTTTTTCCTCCGATCCTCAATCACTTGGTCCAAACTTTTAAACATTTCTCATCACAAAAAAATTGCAACACAAGTATTAAAAACAAATAGACTTTTTTCTAAAAATGTCTCTAAAATTTAACGAACTAATATCTCCAAGACTATTAAACGAACAAGTTTTAAAACAATTAAACGCACGTTTTCTGGCAGCCAAACCCTTTCAACACTTGCAAATAAAAAATTTCCTTCTGCCAAACATTGCAAACTCTCTGCTCAAAGAAATAAAAAAAGAAATATTTTTTGAAAAAGAGTCCGATTTATTCAGTTTCAGGCAAACTCACGATTTGCATTTCTCCAAATCTAAAATCTTAAAGAATTTCAACACCTCTCTTTTGTCTTGGAATTTCTTTAATTTTATCTCAAAACTCGCAAACCAAAAATTTTCCGGAGTTTTAGACATGTCCGCCACTCTCTATGGCTCTTCATCTTTTCTTTTATGCCACGACGACAAGTTAGACGGAAGAAAAATCGCCTATTTAATCTATCTTTCCAAGGATTTCGCAAAATCAGACGGCGGCTCTTTCGTATTGTACAATTCAAAAAAATATAGGCCAACTACTCCTGCAAAATCTTATTTACCTGAATGGAATTCTTTATTAATCTTCAAAGTCTCTAAAATATCATTCCACGAAGTCGAGGAAAACTATTCAAAAAAGCCTCGATATGCAATAGGGGGCTGGCTAAAATGATAACTGCACTTTACCAAAACAAAAGCATTTTAAAAAAAGTTAAGCAAGAATTTGAAAAATCAAATATAATCAAGCTTGAATCTTTCTTCACTCCAACTTTTTACGAGGAGCTCAAGGCAGAAGTCGAGGTACTAAAATTCAAGCACAAAAAGGTCGCAGACAAATACTCTTTTTCAGAATCCCCAGACTCGGGTAAAATTGCATCATTCCTGCAAGACAAGGAAATGGAGTTTTTCTTCGATATTCTAACTGGCAAAAAAATTTCTGAAATCAAAGTCAAAAAATTCTCTCACAAGGATTACACTCTTCTCCACGACTCCGCTATCAGCTCAGAGCAAACTAAAGCATTGATATTTGTATGCGAAAAATGGCCTCCTGACTTGGGCGGCAACTTTGTCTTCACAAAATCAGACGGAAAAACCTTTTATATCACGCCTATGGAGAACACTATCTCCCTTGTCAAGAAAAAAAAGGACTGGAAAGAGTTCGTCCAATACATTAATCATCAGTCAGCTCAAAGGAAAATTTTCGTAATTGAAATCAACTTGAAATAAAATGTCTAATGTCTGTGTTTTCTTTTGGGTATGCAATAGTTTTCCCAAAAGTGTTGAAATGGGTCTCTGCAGAGGTGCGTAAATCGAAGACCTTCCTTGAGAATTTAACGCGACAGAGCTCATCGCCTGCTCAGTCATGCGTATTGCAACGTTTGCCTTTTTGTATGTTTTTTCCTTTTCCGCCACATTTAAAAGACAAAGTTAATGGTTAGTAGAGTAAAAAAAGTTAATATTTTCATTAGGCTCGCCATTCCAGTTTTAGTAAGATTCAGCGTTTAAATTTAAGATTGCTCGAAATGCAAAGGCAACTGAAAAACTTAATAACTCAAAAAACGACATTGATTTACCGAAAAATGAAGGCTGACAATTCTTCTGAGCAAGATTTTTATTCAAAAGATGAATTTGAAGTCCTCAATCTCTTGGAGACATCTCGCGAAGGCCTCAAGCCTCTTGAAGTTGAACAACGAATTAAAATATACGGCAAAAACGTCCTTAAAGAAAAGCGCCTAAAAGCTTTGAGAGTATTCCTCCGCCAGTTTAGAAGTCCGTTTATGTGGATTCTGCTTGCAATAGTCCTAGTTTCTCTTTTCCTCGGGCAAATAGTTAACTCTATAATCATAATAATAATGATTTTCCTAAGCTCCTTATTGTCATTTTACGACGAGTTCAAATCCGAAA
Source organism: Candidatus Woesearchaeota archaeon (assembly GCA_964479755.1). GTDB lineage: Archaea > Nanobdellota > Nanobdellia > Pacearchaeales > GW2011-AR1 > UBA73. The sequence goes on along the minus strand of CAYZNI010000009.1, from coordinate 12,907 downwards.
AGATAGTCGAGGAATTAACCAAAAAAATTGCCCATAAGGCAATAGTAATGCGGAACGGCAAAAAAGAAGAAGTCATCATTAGCGAACTTGTTCCAGGCGACATTGTCTATCTGTCAATCGGCTCTGTCATTCCCGCAGACTTAAGATTGATTGAATCAAAAACTCTCCAAGTAAACGAGTCTATCTTGACAGGTGAATCCATAAGTGTAGAGAAAACCTCTTTAAAAATTGAAAAAAAATTATCAAAATTCAATGATGCAAAAAATTGCGTATTTGCAGGAACAACAGTTTCTTTCGGCGAGGCAATCGGCGTAGTTATTCACACTGGCTCCTCCACCGAACTCGGAAAAATTTCAGTTTCAGTGGAAAGCGAGCGCCCCCAGACAGAATTCCAAAAAGACCTTGCAAGTTTTGGCAACCTTCTTCTAAAGATTATAATTTTTCTTACAATTGGAATCTTTTTCGTCAACTCAGTTTTAAAACACAATCTCATAGACTCTCTGCTCTTTGCTCTCGCAATCGCAGTTGGTCTAACGCCAGAGCTTTTGCCCGCTATTCTTTCCGTTAGCTTGTCAAAAGGAGCTAGAGAAATGGGAAAGAAAGGGGTCATCGTTAAGAGATTAATTTCTATTGAGGACTTCGGAAACATGGACATTCTCTGCACCGACAAAACCGGAACTCTCACCGAAGGAAACCTCTCCCTTGCAAGGCACATCGATCTTGAGAATAAGGAAAACGATCTGCTCCTGCTTTACTCGTCGATCTGCAGCTCAACTATCTCGCACGCTAACAGGCTCATCGGCAACCCCATAGATGTAGCGATAAAAAGGCACGCAAAAGACAAATTTTCAGAAGAAATAAAAGAATACACAAAATTGGACGAAATCCCATTTGACTACGACAGAAAAAAAATGTCTGTCATAGTTTCTCGCGGCAATAAAAACCTCATTATAACTAAAGGCACGCCAGAAGCAATTCTTAAAGGATGTAAAAAGGCTATCATTAAAGATAGAACCTCAAACATCTCAATTCACGCGAAAAAAATTCAGCAAACCTTCGAGAAGCTTTCAAACGACGGCTATAGCGTCATCGCGCTTGCCTATAAAGAAATAGAAAAAAAATCAACTTACGGGCAGGAAGACGAACAAGGCTTGGTTTTTTTCGGTTTCCTAACATTTATTGATGCTCCAAAACAGACCATAAGGAAAAACATTCTCCGTTTAGAACAATTAAACATCAAGCTCAAAATCCTGACCGGTGACAACGAGATAGTCACAAAAAAAATCGCGCAGGAAGTCGGAATCCCAATTGAAAAAGTCTTTCTCAGTGATGAAATTAACTCTTTCTCTGACGAACAGCTCAGAAAGGCAGTGGAAGAATCAAACGCCTTCTGCCGCCTGACCCCGACTGACAAGCTTAGAATAATTAAAGCCCTAAGGGCAAACGGCCATGACGTTGGTTATATGGGGGACGGCGTCAATGACGTTCCTGCTCTGCACGAGGCAGACGTTGCAATTTCTGTGAATGATGCTGTTGACGTCGCAAAAAGCACCTCTGATATAATATTATTGAAAAAATCCATCGACTCTCTTGTTGACGGTGTGATTGAAGGCAGAAAAATTTACTCCAATGTCACTAAGTACATTTTAATGGGCACAAGTTCAAATTTCGGAAATATGTTCTCGGTTGCTGGCGCCTCACTCTTCCTCCCATTTCTTCCTATGCTTCCAGTGCAGATTCTTCTCGTCAATCTGCTCTACGATTTCTCACAGTTCACAATTTCATCTGACAACGTGGATGAAGAAACCCTAAAGAAGCCCAAAAAACTCAATATAAAATATGTCCAAAGGTTTATGTTCATCCTGGGCCCAATTAGTTCATTGTATGACTTTCTCACCTACTTTGTAATGCTGGTCATTCTTCATAGTTCTCAGGCACTATTCAGAACTGGCTGGTTCATAGAATCCATGCTGACTCAAATCCTAGTAATATTTATCATTAGAACAAATAGGTCTCCATTCTACAAAAGCCGCCCGAGCAAATGGGTAATCTCCAGCGTCTTGATTGTATTAATTGCAACTCTGATAATTCCTTTCTCGCCTCTCGCTTCATTGCTCGGATTTGAAAGACCTCCTGCATTTTTCTTTATTGTCTTAATCGGAATGGTAATAACTTACTTAGTTTTAGTGGAATTCGTCAAGAGCTGGTTTGTTAAATATTATGAAATCTAAGGCAATTGAGCATAATCTCTGCTCGCTCGTTTTTTTAGAAAGGTCATTATTCTGGCAATAACTGCAATCGTGATAATATTTATAAGTAATTAATTGATTTCTGTAGAAGACTATAGTGTGAATTTCCACAAATCGCCAAAGAAAATTGTCATTGAAAAATCGGCAAAAGCAATTAACTTATTTCATAAGCTATAAAAATCATGTTGAATATGCAGAATAATCTGTGGAATAAGACTTAGAAAAAAGAATGTGAAATGGAACAAAAAGGCTTAACTGAAAAAGAGGCTAAAAAGAATCTTGAAAAATATGGCTTAAATGAAATTAAGGAAATTTCTAATAATGCGCCATTAAAAATTTTTTTAAGACAGATTAAAAGCAATTTTATTGTATACCTGCTTTTTGGAGCAATGATTCTTTCTTTTATTGTTGGAAAAACAGTTACCGGATATACAATTCTTTTGGTAATTTTTATGGTTGTTGTGATAGGGTTTGTTCAGGAGTACAAGGCGGAAAAAGCGCTGAAGATGCTCAAAAAAATGATTATGCCTGTTTCCAGGGTCATCAGAGAAGGCAAAACAAAAGAGGAATTTTCTGCGAATCTAGTTCCTGGAGATATTATAATTTTAACTAGCGGCGAAAGAATTCCCGCAGATTGCATTATCCTGGAACAAAATGAGCTTTCAGTTAATGAATCAATCCTGACTGGAGAGTCTAAAGAGATCCGTAAAAAAATTTCCGCATCGGACAATTATACAGACTCCAATATGCTTTTCATGGGAACATTTGTTCTTGCTGGCAGATGTGTTTGCAAAATTATTCACACAGGTATGAATACTCGTTTTGGAAAGATTGCAAGTATGATATCTGTTGCTGAAAAAGAACTCCCTCTGCAGAAAAAAGTTAATGTCATCGCGAAATACATGGCGAGTGTCGCAGTTATAATTTCAATATTGACTGGATTACTAATGTTATACAGGGCAGAAGCTGTTTCCTCTGTTATTTTAGTCGAAGTTCTTATATTAGTCATTGCTTTAGCTGTTTCCGCTTTTCCTGAAGGATTGCCTGTGGTTCTAATCACTTCTCTTGCATCTGGAGTTTATAAAATGGCTAAACAGAATGCAATAGTGAATAGAATGTCTGCCATTGAAACTTTGGGAGAAACAACCGTGATTTGTTCAGATAAAACCGGGACAATTACGAAAGGTGAAATGACTGTAAAAAAAATATACTCGGATAATAATATCTTTGATGTTCAAGGATCGGGATATTCTGCAGATGGAAAATTCTTGATAAATAATAAAGAAATTAACATCTCAAAACATCCAGTTTTAGAGCTTTTATTTAAGGCAGCAATATTCTGCAACGATTCCAGAATAGAGAGAATTGAAGGCGAAAAAAGCTTTAAGCCGATTGGAACTCCCACAGAGGCAGCGCTGCTTGTGATGTCGGCAAAGGCAAATTTTTTTATAGAGAACTTAAATTTTGAAAGATTGCAGGAAATGCCTTTTACCTCAAACAGGAAAATGATGTCTGTTCTTGGAAGATACGACTCTAAAAAATATGTTTTTGTCAAAGGAGCTCCAGAGATTTTAATAAAAAAATGCAAATCAGTGCAAAGAAACAACGGAGTGTTTGCGTTCAAGGAAAGAGACAAGCAAAGAATAATAAGCCAAAACAAAAAAATGACTGGGGACATGCTTAGAACTATCTCATTCGCTTACAAAAAGTCAATTAACTCAAAACAAGACAGCTTAGAGGATGAATTGATTTTTTTAGGAATAGTAGGAATGGAAGACCCTCCAAGAGAAGAAGTTAAAGAGGCTATAAGGGTTTGCAGGAACGCGGGAGTAAATGTTAAAATGATAACAGGAGATAATAAGGAGACTGCATTGGCAGTTTCAAAACAAATTGACCTAAGGGGAGACATAATAGAAGGTCAAGATTTGGATAATCTCACAGATGAAGAATTGAAACTGAAAATAAAGTCAATTGCTGTTTTTGCCAGGGTAATGCCCGAACATAAATTAAGGATTGTCAAGGCACTAAAAGAAAATGGTGAAATAGTTATAATGACAGGTGATGGGGTAAATGATGCCCCTGCATTAAAGGAATCGCACATCGGCATCGCCATGGGAAAAAATGGAACTGATGTTACAAGAGAGGTTTCAGACTTAACACTTAAAGATGACAATTTTGTTACAATAGTCCACGCAATTAAAGAAGGAAGGACTATCTTTAGAAACATTAAAAAATTTATAACTTACCAGTTATCCTGCAATTTTGCAGCGTTGACAATTCTGCTAATGGGCGTCCTGCTTGCACCTTATCTTGGGTGGCAAATACCGATTTTGTTGGCGCTTCAGATTTTATTTATGAATTTGGTTACCGATAATTTGCCTGCAATCACTCTTGGATTTAATCATTCTTCTGGGGATATTATGAATGAAAAACCCAGAAAAAAAGCAAGAATATTGGACAAAAGGCTGATGGGATTATTGGTATTTAATGGTTCAATCCTTGCCTTATTTACATTGCTTTCTGTTTACATTAGTTTCAACATACTTAAAGTTAATTTTGAATCTGCACGAACTATCGCATTATTTTCTTTTATACTGCTCCAATTAGCTTCGGCATTTAATTTTAGGTCATTTAGGAAAGGAGTTTTTAATAGGTCGCCCTTTACTAATATTTATTTAGTGTATGCTTCCTTAATTTCAATTATAGCCACATTTTTAATAATTTATACTCCATTAAACAGTATTTTTGGAACTGTTCCCCTCTCCATATCGAGCATACTGTATGCAACAGTCCCTGCTTTGTTGCTGATTGTTATTTTTGATATATTAAAGAGCATTAACAATAAAACTAAGTTTTTTGATTTGGAGCATTTCTAAGACCAATTTAATTGCTGCCAATACAAAAATCCGATGTCTGTATATCCAGTAAATTTAAACCTCAGGACACACGCCCCCACGAGGAATTGAACCTCGCTCCCAACCCCCGTTTGCATAAAATAATAGGCGAGCAGGGATTTGAACCCTGGTCAACTCCTCCGCAAGGAGTCATTCTATCCGGGCTGAACTACTCGCCTGTTGTAATCTAATAAGATTTTTTGGGTTATTTGAACCTATCTCTTTTATCCATTTCTCAAGTATGACTCTCCCATTTAGGTCAATCTTCCACTTCCCAGCATGAGGTATAAAACCAAGTTTCAAAAGCATTTCTTTCACTTGTCTTATCAACTTTTCTGACTTAACAGTAAAAGTTACAACTGGATAATTTCTTTTTGTTTTTATAATATTCACACATCCGTCAGTATCAAATAAACCCCGTATAAATGCTGCATATATCTCTTTATTTTTTGTATCCAGTACTTTTTTTGGTACTTCTATATTCTCAACTTTTTCGCCATATGAAATCCCTAAAACTTTATTCTTATATTCAAAAATTGCCGATGAATAAATTTCAAATCCTACGACGCTTTTCAGTCTCATAAGCTTTAAATCAATATTGTAAAGTTCCTTGTACAACGGAAATAAGAACCTTGTCATATAATCTTCTTCCGTTTTATTAGTTTTAAAAGAAAAATACCTTTTGTTAAAAGAAAGACATCCGTTTCCTAAATGAATACCAATTTCTTCAGCCAACATTGGAGACATTTCACCAGGAAGTTTTATTTTTTTCAATTTATCATGTTTACTCAAATTCACATTCTCAACATGTAAGTATACGATTTCATTTGTAAAAAAATTTAGATGCTTATTTTCTAACTTTCTACTTTCATTTTTTCTTAATTTTCTCTTTCCTTCGAGAGCCATTAATCTCAACCTCTTCAAACCATATTTTTTTTGCAATTTTTTTATTGATTCCCTCCCTGCTTTTCCCTTCATTTCTAAGTATTTTTTGCTTCCATAAATCTTTTTTAATGCTTTCACACTTTTCTTCCCTCCAATTAATCCTCCCTTAATCTGACCCCAATTATTTTTTTACTCTCGATTATCTCTAAATCTCTTATATTAGAAGAAACAATTTTTTCAGGAATATATCTTTCACCTAATTTATATTTCTGTAAAGTTTTAGGCGGTATCTTTATCTTTTTAGAAAGTTCCCTGTCAGTCTTTACATTATTTTTTTCTTTTAGAAAATTAAATAATTGCATCCGGGATTTTTAGCTTAATAGTAATCTCATCTTATATAAAGTCAAGTAGTTTATATAATTACTTCTAATCCGATAAACTATGGGGGCTGATAATTCAACTCACGAAAGCTTTTTAGAACTATTGTTTTTCAAACTTTCTTATTTTTTCCATCTCTGGAACTCCTCTCCCCAGCCCCAAAAGTTCGTTATGCGTAGCAAACAATTCAAAATCTGCATACGCCTCGCAAAGCGCCTGCGTCTCTCTCTTTTGCGACTCCTCGTTATGTTTAGCATCTAAGCGGTAAAGCCTGAGAAACTGGTTTTCTTCTTTGATTCTCTCAAGCAGACCGGAAATGCTCTTCTCCCCCCTCGGCTCTCCGCTAAAATATGGCCTCAAATATCTCGGAAAATCTTTGTCATTAAGCCCTAAAGCTTTCGTCCTTGCCCGCAAAGTATAGTACTCCGCCTCAAGTTTCTTAAAAGTTTTTACCATTATTTGTGAACTTCGTCCTTCCCAAACCACAGCGCAATTTCTCTTTTCGCCTCATCCGCAGTTCCGGAAGCATGAACCAAATTTCTCAGCGATCTACCGCTCTCATTAGCCATAGACGCGCTCTCAAATAAAAAGTCTCCTCTGATTGTCCCCGGGGGCGCCTTGCTTGGGTCTGTCGGCCCCACAATTTTCCTCACAATTTCAACAGAATGCGGACCCTGAAAAACAATCGCTACAACCGGTCCCTCTTTTAAAAAATTCCTGTTCCATTTCTGAATCATTTCCCCATAAGTCTTTGGATCTTTATGCTCAAACTTTTTTCCCTGCGACTCAAACGAAACCTTTGCTTTCTCGTAAACGCCCTGCGACCACTCTTCGGTCGCCTGATAATGCTCGCCCGCAATCTTGTCATCAGCTTTTATCATTTTCAAGCCAACAACCCTGAGTCCTGTCCTCTCAACCCTCATAATTATCTCGCCAATCAAACCTCTGGAAACCCCGTCCGGCTTCACCAAAACAAGCGTCCTCTCACTCATAAACCAATATAGAAAACTGCCGTTTTAAATATTATTGTAACAAATCATTAATACAAAAACCGCCCAGCTAAATATCCGAAAACAATCGTTGCAGCCAATACAAACAAAACCACGACAGCAGACCACCCTAAAATCCTGTCATTCTTCCTGATTAAGCTAAATGCCGAGTTCAAAGACAAAAAGAAAAATGCAACAATAGGCAACAACCAGGAATAAAAAGTTAAGTTATAAAAAGCCAAGGACTTGTCAGCAATCATTAAGGGCTGAAAAAAATAAAAGATTATCATCATGCTAAAAAAATAAACGAAAAAGTCCTCGCGCTCTTTTTTCATTCCCACTGAAATAAAATAATCTATATAAATCTTGTTTATTTTCTGATTATATGGATTACATAGAACTAGCAAAATCAACTGAAATCTGCAAAGCCTGCAAAAACATAGTAGTCGGCAAAGGCAATTTAAAAGCCCAAATTCTTTTTGTTGGCGAGGCTCCCGGGAAAAACGAAGACGAACAGGGCATCCCGTTTGTTGGCGCTGCTGGAAAAAACCTGGACTCTCTTTTGGCAAAAGTCGGCCTTTCTTTAAACGACATTTACATCACAAACATCCTAAAGTGCCGGCCCCCTGAAAACCGCGATCCCTTTCCTGACGAAATTCGTTCTCACACTCCATGGCTCCTCGCTCAGATTCAAGAAATGCGTCCTAAAGTTGTATGCTCTCTTGGCAACCACGCTACAAAATTCTTTCTCTCAGAAGGAAACCTTGATTCAATTGACAAACAGCCAGGCATAACTCAAGTCCACGGTAAAATCAAAAACATTGAAATCCAAGGACTAAAAATAAAATTAATACCCCTATTCCATCCCGCCGCAATCATCTACAACCAATCCCTTAAGTCAGAATGGGAAAAAGACATTGAAATCGTCAAGTCAGAGTTGTCTCAAAAAACACTTTTCTAACCTAACTAAACCTAATTATCGCCCATTTGCCTAAATTTATGGCAAAAGAATTGGCAAAAACTCAGCAAGAAATCCTATTATAATTGGAAACTGTTTCACTTCCTGATTACTCCGTGCAATCTAGATTATCCTTTGAGCACAATGAGGGAAAAGGAACTGCAATAATTTCAGACGAAAAAAGAAACTTTCAAGTTAGAATACTTCAAAAGCCATCAGGTTTTAGAGATAATAGAATGTGAAGAGAACTTTTCATAAAATCAACTATAAAAGATACTTTTGTTCTAGTCAAAAACTTCTATTTCTCGATTGCGATTGTATGAGGTTATCAAATAACTGAAGGAAAACTAGTTTTGATATTGGTTGTAATGGAAATCCAAACAACCCCGACAGCTTAGGATGCGATGCCGCCTATCTTGGCATTAATCACGAAAGACTTTCCTAATAATTGGAGAGAGAATAAAAGCTGTGCAAGCAAAAAATTTGGAATCTGGTTCAAATCACTAATTTTTCTTGAACTTTTCTTCAACACTTTTTATTTTGACAAACTTATAATGTGCTTCTCCAGTCTCTTTGCCACATTCAGGACAACTCTTCTCTAAAGTATATCCATGTTCCTCGCACTTTCTCAATAACATCAGTTCTTCTCCTTCAGACTCTCAAAAAAAGCCTTTTTCTTCTTCGCCCTATCTTCAATTTCCTCCAAAACACGGACTGAATTATTTCCTGCTTCCTTTAAGTCCCTTCCAGAAACGCTAATTGAAAAAACACTGCTCCCTAAGTAATGAATTTCTGCGTCTTTAATCTCTAAAATCTCTTTTAAGTCGCTGGCTCCTCTCTCCGAATCGCTTCTTAGTACAAATTTTTTCAGGACACTCTTCTCCTTTGACTCTTTTTCCGCAATTATCTCTGCAACTTTTTTCGCCTTTTCCTTGCCAACATACTTCTCAAGAAGTTTCAAGTCACTCCGCGCATGTTCAAGAAAATCTTCTACCTCATATTCCTCTTTGATTTTGGAAATAATTTTCTCCGCATTCTCACCTACAACCCCTAGAACGTTTACTAACGCCCTTTCTTTCTTAAAACCTTGCAAAACCTGCTCTCTTTCTTTGGCAGTTACTCTTCTCAAGCTCAGCTCAATATGGTCTTGAAAAACCCGAAGTACTTTGCACACAACCTTCCTTCCTGGAGAAACATATTCTCTTAAGTTGCGAATCCTTCCAGCAGCAACCTCCGACATTATCATTGTTCCTTGCCTTTTTTCACCATCGATTTCAAAAAAGACGCTAGCTCCCTGAATCCCAGTCACCTTGCAAAACAGCAAGTCATCTTCATTAATTTCCATCCAAAACCTCACTTACTGCACTTTTTATTTTGCTTTTCCCGCCTCTATTTTTCAATAATAGTTTATTGCATTTCAGGCACTTCACTCTAGTTGACGCCTTCCCAAATACAACTTGCTTGTTCCCGCACCTGGCACAAACCACTTCCACAAATTTTGACTTCTCATTCATTTAAAACAGAAAAAAGCCTTAGTTAAAAACCTTGTTATTTTCTAAATAAACCGCCGATCTAATCAAAAACTTCCTGACTTAATTCATTTTTAGGATGCCTGCCAACAAAGAATATACCAACCTGCGCAATTATCAAAATATTGAGGGTTAATATAAAAATTTCTATCTTATTTGTTCTTTATTCGTAAAAGCAAAAAACAAAGAAAAGATAGGTATTAACACTCCAAAAAAAGAGGGCAATATAAACTAAGCTAGGCGCCTAAAAGCAAACCCTTGACTAAAGAAGTTGCTTGGCATTAATTTACTAAAAGGCCAAACCTCGAATGACACAACGGATAAATTAGTTATAACCTCGATTAACTTATAAACTTGTGTGACCCTTTTTATGATACATTTTGTAACAAGGTTTGTTATACTTTTTGTCATACCTCCTTTTATTTGTAATCCACTAGTTTTTTATGAGTCTCCATAATATGGCTTATTGACCTTTTAAGTTCCTGAGCTGAAGCAATAAATCTCTTCCTTTCTATTTCGTTAACCTCCACTTTAACAATTCTTAGAATTTTTCCCTGCTTAACTTCGCATGGCAAGGAGATGGACAAATCATCTACTCCAAGATAATTATCTCTAAGATAAAAAGAAATGTGGAATATTTCCTTATCTCTAGAATTAAACTTTTCGAAGAATTCTTTAAAATTATTTCCTGCCATTTTATGAGGAATTCCATGTGCTCGAATGTACTCTAAAAGCTCATTATCAACCCTTTTTGATAAATTGTCATAATCTTTTTCAGTTTTTAGGTTAGTTAGTGGAATCGCTTTTCCATGAGTTCCGAAACAATAAACTGGTTTTCCAAGAATCTTTTTATACTTCTTTGCATCGAGTTCCAATCCAAACCCAAAAACATTTTCTTTCTTTAGAATTATTCTAAGATAATTAGTTATCTCATCAACAGGATTTGTAACCACAATAATATTTGTTTTTTCTGGGAATGTTTTTAAGTCTTCAATTAGATGAGTTATTGCACCAATATTGAACTTTAACTCATCTTGTCTGACTTCATAGGTAGACTTTCTTCTAAAGAAACTCTCCTCTCTTGCACTATCGCTCATTCCAGATAGAGCGAGGACAATCTAATCCACCTTTTTTAGGTTTTTTATTTCATCTACAATCTTGACTTTCTTGTTATCCAAGTCATAAGATAAAGATTTAGAACTCTTTGAAGTTCTGCTATATAAGAATAAATTATTAACTTCTTTCAAATCTAACAAGTTTCCAGCAATTTCTCTGCCGGTTCTTCCACAACCAACTAATAAAATATTCATTTAAGTATAAATAAAAATAGTTTATTAAGCGTTACTACTTGCAAAGTATCTTATGTTAATTTCCTAGATTGTGAGACATCTCTAAAATTACATTGTGGGACGTTTCTGTCGCACTATTTATAAAATTATCTAGCCATTGAAAAAAAATTTTTTTATACCTTCCTAACCCTTAACAACCCTGCATTCAAAGCCCCAAAGAAGCGAGAATTAGAGATTTACTTTAGTAATCTCCACATCTAAAACCTTTCTCAATTCCGAAATAAAATCGCTCTCCTTCTCTTTTGGAATTAAGCACCCTGCTGCATTTGGATGCCCGCCAACCTCTCCTCCAATTGGAATCACTGCCCTATTCAATATCTCTCTAACGTTCCCGCCCTTCCTTCCGCTCAACCGCGCAGAAACCTTGACTCTCTCCTGATCATAAGCCAGCGCCACAATCATCAGACCCTCAGGATATAGCGGCGAGTGTGAAAGTATCGACGCAACCGTCCCAATTATTGTGTCTTTTATTTTGTCTCTGCCGTGGATTATCATATAATTCTTTCCCTCAACTTTCTCGCTCTCAGAAACATATTTCAGCGCGGACATCAGGCTCTGCTTATAATTGATATAAATTCTCTCCGCCTCCTCGCGCATAAACTTATTTCCAAGACAAAAACCTAAAGCTACCTCTTTTCGGTCCATCCTGCTGCACGCATTTATCAGCGCTGAAATTTCCCTCGCGTCCTCAAGTTTGTTAAAAAACCTGACCATAAATAAATTCCCAATCAGCTCATCCTGATTCGCCGCTCCGGCTTTTGCCCCCCTCAGCATCACTGCAGTCACAAGTTTCGTCATTTCATCATCTGTAAGTTCATAAAGCGCCTTGCACTGGCCGTTCTCTCCAATTAAGCCCGCTTCTCTTAACAAGCTGTTCACGCCCTCTCTGGAACCCGTCACTCCGGGCAAATACGGCGATGACGAATACTCCAGCACTCTGTTCAAAGGTCTTGTCGAAGGATAAACCAACAGCCCTCGCTTCATAATCCCATCAGAATCTTTCAATATCTCGCTAAAAACTTTTCCAATTTCCTTTTCGTGCAAGTCTCCAACCATTCCAATTACCGCCAAATTAGCTAAATCCCTATTGTGCGAGTTAAGCGTTTTCGCAAACAAATAGCATACAGCGGCTGCCGAAATCGGCTCCTCTTTTCTCATCACCGGGTTAACCATAAAAACATTGCTAGGAATTTCCTGAACGATTTCATGGTGGTCAAATACAAACACCTCTGTATTCTTCTTCGCTAAATAATCTAAACTCCCAGAAGCCAAGTCCAAAAATATCAAAACATTATTCTCTTGAAGGCTGGAAACATAACTCTCATCAAGCGTCTTGACAATCTCCATGGAGAAATTCTTTCCCCAGCGCTGCAACGCTCTGGAAAATATCGCCGCAGAACAAATCCCATCCGTGTCAAAATGGCTCACAACCTTTATCGGCTTGTTTTTGCTCAGCGTGTCTATCTTGTCAATCGCCTCTTTTATCTTTTTTTCTATCATTCACCACAAGAAATTTTCGGCAATTTTTAAACCTTAGTTGCCTCTTTTGAATAACAAGTTGAAAATCGACGACAATTTGAAAAATTATTTCCTTAATCGAAATAGAATAACTACAAATTCGTTTATTAATCCTTCCGTAAGAAATCCTTGGCTTTCAAGCCAATGAATGAATTACG
>CAYZNI010000008.1:0-25686 GCA_964479755.1 Candidatus Woesearchaeota archaeon | reverse complement strand
CTGACTTAGTCTTTCAAAATATTTATCCCAAAAAATATCGTTTTGATATCTTAAGCCTAGATATAATGTCATTTGCGTTGTCACATTTTTAACCTTAAGCAAATCATCAATAATACATCTTAGCGGTGCAACTCCCGAACCGGTTGCTAAAAATAAGATATGTCCGCTGTCATCAGGTTGAAAATTGAATATACCAAACGGACCCAAATAACTTATCTTATCGCCTACCTTTAAATTATCAAAGTACTTGGAGCCTGGTCCGCCGGGAGATGTATCAATCAAGAGACCATAACTATTATCATCGGGTTTAGTTGCAATCGAATAACTATTAATTCTTGTGTTTGCTACTTTTACGCTCACATATTGTCCGGGTTTAAAACCAAAAGGAGCATCAGTGTTTAAGACTATGTAATGGAAGCTCCCCGCAATATTTGTTGCTTCTGTAACTTCTGCTACATGAAACTTAGGCAAAGCTACGCCCAGTTTTGGCTGAGGATGAGTCAATACTACCTTGCCGTCAACCGCCCAAACATCATTTTGTGTAACAATTAAAGGATTTATTTCTATCTCCGAAGCTTCTGGCACAACGTCCAAAAGCGAACTTAACCTTACCATCGCATCATAAAGCTTATCCAAAGCATAAGGCGGCTCTCCCCTGTATCCTTTAAGTAAGGGGTAAATTTTGGACTGCGAAACTATCTCTCTTGCTAAATTTTTATCTATAGGCAAAAGATGTAGATTTCTATCCATAATAAGCTCTGCCAATGTTCCTCCTGCGCCAAACAAAAGGACCGGTCCGAAATTAGGATCTCTTTTTACACCGACAATTACTTCCATTCCTAAAATAATATCTTTTTGTATTTGTAGGCTAACATGTTCTCTAATATTCTCGGGAAACTGACTAATTTTATTCTTAAGATTATTCATAGCATTCTCCAGGTCGTCATCGCTTGAAATATCTTTTATAATTGCTCCAATATCTGCTTTATGCAAGAGTCCAGGCGAAGATAATTTTAAAACTACCGGCCATTTATTCTGATAAGCAAAGTTTTTTGCTTCTTCAAGGCTTGTTACTTTTTCGGTCTGGGGAGTAGGAATTCCTGCATTTACTAAGAGCTGATTGGCATCAAGATTATCAAGAGAAGGCTGGTTTGCGTTAACCGCCTTTTCGATAACGCTCTTAATTATTTTTTGATTCTCTTCTGCAATCAATGTGTGTAATTCTGTTACCTGAGGATTTACTGTATCTGTCCACTGTTTCCATTTCGACATCTTAGCGATTGTATCGATTGCGCGTTCCGGAAATCTAAATGAAGGCATATGGTATTCATTCAGTTTCTGCTCTCCCTGAGCAATTAAACTTCCACCAATAAACGAACAGAATATCGGAATATTATATTTTTTAGCTAAATTGCCAATTAGCTCGGCAGTTTTTTCTATTTGTGTCATTACCTGTGGAGTAAGAATCACTACCAAACTGTTTGCTTGATTTGTATCTAAAATGATTTCACATGCCTTGGCAATTCTATCTGCAAGCGCATCCCCAAGTACATCAACAGGGTTTATTACACTTGCGTATCTTGGTAAAACTTTATGTAATTTGTCCTGCGTTTCCTTATCAAATTCAACTAAATCCAGTCTTTGCGATACAACCGCATCGGCGCTAATTACCCCGGGACCTCCTGCATTGGAAACAATTGCAACTTTTCGACCGCCAGGGGCCTTTGTCCAAGCAAACGCACGCGAAAGATCAAAATAATCCTCGAGCGTTTCGCAACGTATGACTCCCGACTCCGCTAATGCTTCTTCAAATACAATATCCTCTCCTGCTAACGACCCTGTATGGGATTGCATTGCTTTTATTGCAGCCGTAGTTTTACCCGGCTTAATAATAAAAATTGGGTTATTTTTTGATAATTCTTTAGTGAGTTTTAAGAATTCTACTCCATTTGATATAGACTCAAGGTATAGCCCGATTGGTTGTGGATTGGTAACGCCTGCTTTCCTGTCTTGATCCAAAAAATATGCCAGAATATCATTCTCGTTTACAATGGACTTATTTCCTAGCGTAATAAAATCTTTGAATCCTAAACCGGTTGCATTGCAAAAATCAAAAATGCTTGCCGCTAAAGCTCCCGACTGGGAAATAAAACGAAGATTACCTTGGTTATATACAGGCTCACCAAATGTTACGTTTAAAGGAGCAGCGTTATTTACAAACCCAAGACAATTTGGCCCCAGAATATTCAATGAATATTTTTCTGCAATTTGAATCATTTCATCCTCTAATACCTTTCCTTCCGCACCAATTTCTTTATATCCTGCGCTAAAAATAATTACATTTTTAATGCCTTTTTCCCCAATTTCTGTCAGAACAGGATTGACCAATCCCGAAGGGATAGCGATTACGCCTAAATCAACCACTTCTGGTAAGCTATTAACATCGGGATATGAGCGCATACCTTTTATATCCTGTGCATTAGGGTTAACTGGATAGATATGACCTGCAAATTTAGAAGCAATTATGTTATCTAATACAATAGAGCCCACCTTTTCGGGGGCAGCTGATGCGCCGATGACAGCAATTGATTTTGGGGAGAGCAGATTCTCCAAATTCCTATGCACAATAATTAGTTTAGCATATTTCTAAGAGAAATAAAATTTATATCCTAAGTGGTATAATTTTAGGATGAACTATTCCAAGCTATACTCATATTTCTTAGTAATCTCTCAATTCATTTTAATTTTTTTAATCTTATTAGAATCCAATTTTCGTAAATTAAATATAATTGAAGTAATAATTATTCTCTTTGGGTTAACCTTGGGTATATGGGCGGTATTTGTAATGAAGAAGGGCAAATTAAGTGTTCTTCCCGACGTCTCTTTGAATGCAACGCTTGTTGCAAAAGGACCCTATAAATATATACGTCACCCAATGTATGCTGCTGTTTTAGTAATTTGTTTTGCATTATTAATAAATAACCTCTCGATATATTCTTCTATTTGTTATTGTCTTTTACTATTAATTCTGAGCTTAAAAATAACTTACGAAGAAAAACTCCTTGATAAAAGTTTAAAAGATTATAAAAACTATAAGAAGGCGGTAAAAAGGTTGATTCCTTTTGTATTTTGATTTATATTTAATTAATTATGCTGGATATCACTGTTCCTAAGGTACCACAAGTTGAAGCAAAAACCGTTTATGATGCGTCTCTTTCAAGTGAGGATTTTATACTGCTTGATGTACGAACTCCTCAGGAATATACAAAAAATAAAATCGGCAAAAGTATTAATCTCCCCTTAAATGAGATAGAACAGAAAGTATTAACCGTAATTCCCGATCTTAATAAAAAAATTTATGTCTATTGTCTCAGTGGATCACGCAGTCTCTATGCTGTTGATCAGATGATAAAATTAGGATATAAAAATGTATTTGATGTTAAAAATGGCCTCTTGGGATGGAGAGTAAATAATTTTCCGGTTATTCAAAGTTAAATTATTAAAGTATGTTTTGGGAAGAAAAGAAAAAGTGTCCGGTTTGTGAAAGTAAGAATGTAAAAACTTCGCGTCCTTCGCTTATTGTTAAAGCACAGGAAGCAATCTGGCCATTTAAAGAATCAACAAAAAATCTAAATCTCTGTTCCGATTGCAGTTTCTCTTGGGAAGACTAATTTGAATTTGTAAAAACGTGAATTTATTACTTAAATATCTTTGGGTAACTTTACTATTTACATTAACCCTTTTTATACCACAGACTTCTTTTGCAAAATCATTTTATTTCCCAAAAGTCGATGTAACAATAGATATTAATGGTGATGCAAGTCTTAATTTTACAGAAAGTAGAACTGCTTATTTTGATGGAAGTTTCTCTCAAATATATTGGGACATTCCCTTATCTTCTAGCCAAACTATTGATGATGTAAGCATTGTAGACGAACAAGGAATTAGTTATGAACAAACCACTTCGCCGGACAGCGTTTCCCGGCCGCAAAATACATTCTCTGCAAACTTAAGCGAGCCCAATGAACATATCGAGGCATATTTTAGAGCATCAAACCAATCTAAAACTTTTACGCTTAGTTATCATCTTACAAATGGAGTTAACAACTATAATGATGTCGCCGAAATTTATTGGAAAATTATAGGAGACAAATGGGAAACAAGAACCGATGAAGTTTTTGCAACTGTAAACCTTCCGCAAACCGTAGATAAACAAAATATTTACATATTCGGGCACGGGCCATTAAATGGTGTATCTAAAATAATTGATGGCAGATCTACAACTTTTAGCGCAAAAAATATTCCCCCGAACACTTTTGTCGAAATAAGAGAAATTTTCCCTACACAACTTATTAACACGGGAAACAAAATTAACGAAAATGGCCTTATAAAAATTTTGGAGGAAGAAAAAAATTTCCAAAGGCAAACCGTTATTAAACAACAGCAAAAAATTTTATTTATTATTTTCGCAATAATTTTAGCTCTGTCTTGGTTGCTTTATTGGTTCATAATCTGGTTTAAGCATGGGAAAGAGTACCATTTGGACATTCCTAAATATGTCCACAACCCGCCTTCGAAACTTGAACCGGCGCTGGTAGAAGCGCTGGTTTCACAAAATCAGAATATTACGGCAAATTCTTTTTCGGCAACTATTCTAGACCTAGCACGCAAAAAATATTTAAAAATCGAATGTAAGCAAACATATTCACACGGATTTTTAGGGTTTGACAGCGGATTTAAATATAAATACATTTTACATAAAGATGACAAATTGTATTCCAACAAAAAACCGTTAAAAGATTTTGAGAAAAGCGTACTGGATTTTATATTTTCTTTTTCTAACATAAATAGCGAAATCTCAATCGATGAATTATCCAGCAATATGAAAACAAGCCGGGTGGATACGTATCATTTCTTTAAAAACTTTCAAGAGAACATAAAAATAACTGGAGAAAAATTAAATTTTATCGAAACAAAATCATCGCGTTGGGAAATAATTTTTATAGTATCAAGTGTTATTATCTGGAATATAATCTTAATTTTACTTTTAAACGGTGTGGGCGAGACAGGATTAATTACAATCTATTCGATAATTTTTTCCTCGATATTTAGTTTAGTTTTGTTTGCATTTTTGGGAAAATTTATTCTTCGCTGGAGTCCAGTTGCGGAAAAACAGGCGAAAGAATGGCTTGCTTTTAAAAATTTCCTGAATGATTTTTCACGTTTTAAAGATGAACTACCTCAGGCACTTATTATTTGGGAGGAAATGCTTGTTTATGGAACCGCCTTAGGGGTTGCAAAAAAAGTCTCGCAGTATATTCCACTTATTTTATCGCAGACAAATGCAAACTTTGTTATACCCGCTTGGTATTATGCAACTGACATCGATGGAAAAACTATGAATATTCAAGGGTTAGGGGTAGATTTTGCAACAAGCTTTTCTCAAAATATTTCCAGTATGTCTACTGCTTTCTCGTCTTCTTTTTCTTCCGGCTCCGGCGGAGGTTTCTCGGGAGGAGGCGGAGGAGGTGGAGGTGGCGGAGGCGGTGGCGCCAGCTAATTTTTGCCTCCATAATTTAAATTCAATAACAGAGTACAAAAATTATACCTAATTCTCGCAAGAATTAGGTATTTTAAACCTCAATTACAACCGGTAATACAAGTGGTCTTTTTCGTAAATTTTTATAAATATACTTTTCTGCAACTTCTGCAACAAATTTTCTAATGTAAATCCAATCCGTCACAGGACGTTTTTTTTGAGAGAGCGAGTTTTTCAGCTGTCTGGAAACCTCTACTACTATTTGCTGAGACTCAGCATTAGAAAATCCACGAACAATAATATTAGGTTTATCGAATAACTGGCCGTTTTCCGCATTTACCTCGGCCATCACAATTACTACTCCGTCCGTTGCCAACTTTTGTCTGTCTCTTAAAACAAATGTTTCAACTTCCTCTCCCGAAATTCCATCTACATAAACATTTTTTAAATGAACTTTTTTGCTCATGCTTACACTATCTTTTGTAAAAATAATCTGCTGGCCATTTTCTACCAGTAAAATATCTTTATCCAGAAAACCCTGTTCTTTTGCCAAATTTTTATACTGCACCATTTGTTTATAAGTACCGCCAATCGGCAAAACTCTTTTTGGTTTTACAAGATGCATTAACATTGCCAAATCATCCTGCGCCGCGTGCCCCGAAACATGAAATTCATCTGTAATCCCTGCATATAAAACCCTTGCCCCCTGACGAAACATCGTGTCTATAAGCGCATTTACTGATATTTCGTTTCCTGGAATTGCATCCGCACAAAAAACAACCGTATCACCATGCTTAAGTTTAATATCCTTATGATCTCCGTTTGCAATCCGCGTTAATGCGCTGTTTTCTTGACCCTGCGAACCCGCTGCTACCATTACTATATTTCCGTCTTTAAAATTTTTGAGCTGTTCAAGCGACACTTCCATTCCTCTTTCAAGCCGAAGATACCCCAAATTCTGAGCCATTTCTTTTGTTTTAACAGTCGACCTTCCGACAAAGCAAATCTTTCTGCCAAATTTTGAGGCTGCCGCAATAATCTGATTTAATCTTGCAATATTTGATGAATAAGTGGTGACTATAAATTTACCTTGAGTTTTTCCGATTTCTCTCTCCAGCGCTTTAAGTATCCCTTCTTCCGAAGGAGTTCTGCCTTTTTGCTCTGAACGCAAACAATCAGACATCATACAAATTACACCCTCATCCGAAAGCTTAGAAATTTTTGCCAGATCCGATTTTTTACCATCAAATGGCATTAATTCAAATTTAAAATCACTTCCATGATAAAAATTTCCAACTGGTGTTTTTATAAAAATATGCGATGTATCCGGAACAGAATGCGTTACTCTAATAAAACTGAGCTTAAATGAACCCAGCCTGACTTCCCCGCCTTCAAAATCAATCTTTTGAGCTCTTTGATTTACACCATATTCTTTAAGCTTTTCATTTATAAACTCTGCTGTTAAAGGCGATGCAACAATCGGAAAAGATGGTAAATCCGGGAGAATAAACGGCAACGCACCCATATGATCTTCGTGCCCGTGACTTATCGCCATTCCAACTATTTTTTTCCCGCTTGCAAGTTGTGTTTTAAGATAAGAAACATCAGGTAATAGTAAATCTACCCCCAACATCGTTTCGTCAGCAAATCCTAAGCCGCAATCAACTATAAGAATTTCATTCTGAAATTCATATATATGCATATTCTTAGTAACTCCTCCGGCACCGCCTAGTGGAGTATATGTAAGTTTTAAATTCTGATTTTCCATAATTTTAAGAAGGCAAAAACTGCTTAACGTTTTCGCTTGTAATTGCAAAATTTCCGTTTACCTGTAGTTTGCCTTCAATTACCATTCGCGCAATGCGCCTAGCAATTGTCTCCATTGTTCTTTCAAGACTTCTTATTCCGGAATCATAACCCAAAGGCCTAATGATTGCTGGCCATAATGCTTCATCAATCGTTAAGTTCATTTGTGAAAGGCCCGAATCTTTTTTAACTTTCGGGAAGAGATAATTTTTGGCTATCACTGTTTTTTCATCGTCTGAATAAGAAGGCATTTGAATAATCTGCAATCTATCCAAAACAGCAGTTGAAATATTGGTTGTATTATTAGCAGTTGCAATAAATAAAACATGCGAAAGATCAAAAGGATAATCAATATAATGATCTGTAAATGCATTATTTTGCTCGGGATCTAAAAGCTCGACTAATACACCCATTATATCTGCCCGTGCAGCTTCGGCAACTCTATCCAATTCATCTAATAGCACGACCACATTTTTGCTTTTTGCATGAGCCAACTTTTTAATAACTAATCCGGGCTCCGCATCGGAAAACGCCCTTGATTGGCCTCTTAAAGCTAACGCATCTCCCATTCCTCCGAAAGGAATTCTTTCAAATCTTCGGCCCATTGCTTCCGCTATTGAAATTGCAAGCGATGTTTTTCCTGTTCCCACTAACCCAACCAAACAAAGTATCGGCGCCCTAACTTGCGTAGATGCAGAAACCTGCATATTTAAAATCAATGCTGACAAATACTCCAATATGTCGTTTTTTACTGTTTCTAAACCGTAATGATTTTTATCCAGAGTTTGTTTAACCCTATTAAGGTCTGTAAAATCTTTTGTTTCCTGGTGAAACGGTAAGGAAGTTACCCAGTTAATATAAGTTTCTATACTTTCGAAATTAACAAAGTTTCCTGTTCCAGATTTAAGGCTTACTTTTAAAATTGTAAGCATTGAGTTTATCTTCTCTGTTAAATCCGGAGCAAGTGCGGCTTTACCTATTTTTTCTTCTAATTTTTGAATTTGGCTATCTATTGAAAGGGCAGAATCCATACATTAATAATACCATTTACTATTTATCTTTTACAATGAAGCTTATACTCTCGAGATAATTTGAGCGAACTGCTTTAATATCGAGGCTTTCTATCTCTTCCTCTGTTAAAACCAGATCCACCTGTCGGTCTTTTACTTCTCCAATCCGGAGACGTTGTTCTTCTTTCTCTTCTAAATTGCATTGCTAAAGGGTGTTCGCTTTGTGAGCTTCTCACGAAGCTTCTATCTGGTCTTCTGTCCGTCGAACCTCTTCTATCATCCTGACCGCCGCGCCTGTCTTTTCCTTCCGCATCCGGACCGAATAACATTGATAGATTAATTCTACCTTGATCATCAATTTCTACCACTCTTACCTTTACTTTTTGCCCAACTTCAACAACCTCGCTTGGATCATTTACAAACTCCGTTGACATTTTTGAAACATGAACCATGCCTTCTTTACCTGGAAGGATCTCGACAAATGCTCCAAATGGCAAAATTCGTTTTACTTCCCCCTGTTCAAAAACTTCACCTGGAACCACTTCCCTTGTTAACCCCTTAACCCAATCTACTGCTTTCTGAACTGCTTCCTCGCTGGTTCCCGAAATTGCTACCGAACCGTTGTCTTCCACGTCAACTGTTGCGCCGGTTGTTGCGATAATATTTTTGATAACTTTTCCTCCCGGTCCAATTACTTCTCCTATTTTCTCAACCGGTATTTTTACAACTTCTATTTTGGGAGCATACTGCGAAACTCCATCTCTTGATTTTGGTAACGCTTTAAGCATAGTTAATAGTATTTCTAATCTTGCTTTTTTCGCTCTTTCAAATATTGCTTTTATTTGCTCAACTGTTAGTCCCGGAATCTTAACATCAAGCTGGATTGCAGTTACGCCTGTTTCGGTACCAGCAACCTTAAAATCCATGTCTCCCGAAAAATCTTCAAGCCCGATAATATCAGTTAGGAGTTCATACTTCTCTTCATCACTCATCATACCGATAGATATTCCGGCAACCGGGGCTAATATTGGAACACCGGCGTCCATTAAAGCAAGCGTTGATCCGCAGGTTGAAGCCATTGAACTGGATCCATTCTGAGATAATACTTCTGAAACAACTCTGATTGTATAAGGAAATACTTCCTGACTTGGGATTACTGCTTCAAGCGCTCTTTCTGCTAAAGCCCCGTGTCCAATTTCTCTTCTTGAAGGAGTTCCAACCCTACCGGTTTGACCAAATGAGTAAGGAAGGCCGGAATAATGATGAATATATCTTTTAACTTCTTCTCCTTCTGCTGATTCTATTAACTGCTCCATTTTGGGGCTACCCAATGTTACGATTGAAAGTGCCTGAGTAATTCCTCTTTGAAAAAGCGCACTGCCATGGGTTCTTGGTAAAATTGATGCGCTAACATTGATTGCTCTAATTTCGTCCATTTTTCTACCATCTGCCCTCTTCTTTTTATCAAGTACGTTTTTTCGAATTGTTTTAAACATTGCGGATTCTATTGCTTTTATAATTACTTTTTTGTCCACGTCCTTTTCGGGATTTGCCATTTTAAGATCATCATAAACTTTGTTAACTAATTCTTCTATTTCATTTCCTCCTGATTCTTTATTTACTCTTGATTGAATAAGATTTTGAATTTCTTCTTTATAAGATTTATCCAAAACAGCGACCATTTCATAAAATGCTGCATCTTTAGTAACTTCAAGTTTCTTACTGCCTGCCTTTTTAGCAAAGTCTTCAATTGTTTCGATAATAATTTTTGTTTGGGTATGGCCCTTTTCTATAGCCTCTACTAAAACAGCTTCCGAAACCTGTTTTGCACCTGCCTCAATCATTACGGTTTTCTCACTTGATTGAGAAACAACCAAATCAAGTTCCGAAACATCCAATTCGCTTGCAGAAGGATTTACTAAAATCTCTGCTGCTGTTCCATTTTCTTTTATGTATCCCATACGAACAGCTCCAATTGGTCCATTCCAAGGAATTCTAGAAATCGCAAGTGCTGCCGAAACTCCGTTTATTGCCAAAATATCGGGGTCGTTTTCGCCGTCAACCGATAAAACGGTTACAATTACCTGAACTTCGTTTTTAAACTCTTTTGGGAAAAGTGGTCTTATTGATCTGTCAATTAGTCTTCCCGATAGAATAGCTTCATCCGAAGGCCTTCCTTCACGCTTTACCCAGCGAGACCCTTTGATTTTACCGCCGGCATAAAGTCTTTCCACATAATCAACCGACAAAGGAAAATAATCAAGCTCTGTTTTTCCGCCCTCAACGACAGTTACTAAAACAACTGTATCGCCAAGCCGCGCTAGTACCGAAGACGTAGCCTGTTGTGCTAATTCTCCTGTTTCAAATATTAATTTTTTTCCGTCAATTTCCGTTACTACTGAGGTTTTATTCATTTAATTAATCCTTAAGTCCAACTCTTTTTGAAATCTTGGAGGACCTTTCTCTATCTACTTTCTCCAAAAAATTAAGGAGTCTTCTTCTCTTTGCAATCATCGATAAAAGTCCGCGCCTTGAGTGATTATCATGCGCATGAAGTTTAAGATGCTCTGTTAACTTTTCTATTCTATGCGTTAAAAGCGCAACTTGAACTTCGGGACTTCCCGTATCTCCCGCTTGAGTTTGAAATTCTTTAATTATGTCTTGTTTTGCTGAAGCACTAAGTGGCATAACTTAATTTTCTACTTTCTTGTTTATAACTCTGTGTATTATATCAATTATTTTATTTATTATCAATAATCCTTAGAAGCTTGTTGAGCCTTTATAAATTTTGGGCTCAAGCCAATCATCAGGAGGACTTTGTAATGTATTATCTGTTGAAACGCTTTTATTTTGAAATTCTTCCTGTTGCTGTTTTAAAGATTCTTCTAAATCTTTTATCTTAGACTGCTGTTTTTTGGGTTGTATACTGATTTGCTCTAACGGTTTTTCTATATCTTCATCAAAACTAATTGCATTAAGTTTTCTTCTTGAAATACTAGCTTGAGGCCTAATTGCGCCATGCCTTAACAAAATTCCCGCCATTTCAAATGCCAGAGGGCTGATGTTGTCGGATTGAAAATTATTTGTAGAAACAGCAATACCAAGCATCAAATTTTGTGCCATATCTAAATCCATTTTTAATCCGATTGTTAAAATTAAATTTGCAACTGCTTCGGACACGGAAGAAAGCCTGTTTGAAACCATTAAAATGTCTCCATAGCCTTGATTTTCAGCCTTATTATCAATATTTACTACAACCGTATCTTTTAATACTTGCGTATCAAAAAGCTGGCCAAGGTCCGAAACCCTTGGGCTTCCGATTACAAATAAAAGTTCCGGTGCACCGGCACTTCTTATAAACTTAACATCTTTTTCGCTGAAGCTTAAACCATTTTCTCCTGCTTTGACTACAATATTTAAAAAACTATCATCTCTTGTGTAAGAAACTTTCTCTATTTCACCCTCTCTATAAGGAAAGGAAACGACTAAATCTCCATCGGCTGCTCCCAAATTTGTCTTGACCTCGTCTATTCCGACCAAAGATGAAACTTCTACCAGAGGATCGCTTGGGGTTGCAATAATTACGTTTTTGCCGGTGTTTTTGATAGAAAGATATAAAGAAAGTGCTCCCGCCATTTCATCAACAGTAGGATCTTTTCTGGTAACAATAGCAATGCTGTTGTATTTCTCGAGCGCTTCTTTAATTTTTGAGAAAGTAAGATTATCCATAAATGAAAATCGTGAGTTTTAAACTTGTAAATTTGTTATTAGCTATGGGATATTAGCATATCTCCTATAGTAAAGTCAAGGAAGGGCGATAGAATAACTCCTCCCTCTCCTCCTGCTTCAATTTTTGAGGTCTGTTCTTTTCCTTGCCGCAACGAATGCAGTTTGCTTTCGCCAATAACTTCCTCATTTCTTATAAGTCTTACTTTATCTCCTTTTGCTAACCTTCCTTCGCTAATTTTTACCCCGCAAACTTTAGTTTTTTCATATGGAAAACTTGCCAAAATTTTAGCAATACCATATATTTCTTCTTTTAAAGAATCAAGCTTCCCTTGGACAAAATCTGCAACCTCGTCTATCATTTCATAAATAATAGTGTAATTTTTAACCGGTACTTTTTCTGTTCTGGCAAGACTTACAACCTCAGGCTTTATTTTTACATTAAATCCCAGAACTATAGAACCGGTTGATTTTGCAAAAAGAATATCCGAAGCTTCAATGTCGCCGGTTTTTTCCAACACAAATTTAACTCCCTCAGTTATGGAATTTTTAATCGCCTCAAGCGATCCCTGACTATCCGCACAAACTACCACCGAAAGCATATGCTCGGAAGTATTATTATCGAATGGCGAAAGTTTTTCCGGCTCTTTCTTATATGAAAGTTCTTCAACAGGCTTTTGTGTATCTGTGATAACACTTCCTACCGCAGGCACTTTTTCAAATCCTAGAATTTCAACCGCATCGCCAACCGATGCATCCTGCAAGTTCCCTTTATCTCCTATTAAATTTCTGACCTTTCCTTTTATTTCTTGGCTGTAAATTTCATCCCGCAATTTAAGCCTACCGTTTTTAATAACAACTGTTGCTTTTGGACCCGAGCGCTGATCTAAGCTTGATTCAATTACAATCCCCATCAGCGGCCCGTCTTTTTTAAACGGGTAGAAATTTGCTTCTCTTTTTAAATCAAAAACTAACAAAATCAAATCCAAGAGCTTACTGATGTTTTCACCGGTTTTTGCGGAAATCTCTATTACCGGAGTATCTCCACCGTACCCCTCAAGCATTATTCCTTCTTTTAGCAATTGTTGTTTTGCTTTTTCGGGTAATTTTTTGGGGTCATCTATCTTAGTTAAAACTACAATAAAAGGTATTTTCGACTCTTTTAAAAGTTTTATGCTTTCAACCGTTTGAGGCATTACCCCGTCTACGCTTGAAACAATCAACAAGCCGACATCTGCTGCCGCAATTCCCCTTCCCCTCATGCTCGAAAACAACTGATGACCCGGCGTATCAATAAACGTAATTGTTCTTTTTTTACCTTCGTGCTCTACAATAATTTGAGACGCTCCGATTTTTTGAGTAATACCACCATGCTCTCTTTGCGCAACAGAGGTTTTTCTGATTGTATCCAAAAGGGTGGTTTTACCATGATCAACATGCCCGACAACTGCAACTACGGGAGGATATAAGGTGTTTTCTGCATGATTGTTAACTTTCGTATCCATAATTTAATAAACAAGCTGTCTATTGAAAATCTGTTTCTCATACGCTTGCTTTGTCTTCTTTGGGTGCATCATCCGATGCCTCTTCTTTAGCTTCTGATTTATTAACTTCTGTTTCCTCTTTTGCTGCCTCTACTTCCTGACCAAGCTTTTCTTCCTCCGAAACTAAGACATCATCTTTTTTATCCTGAACCTTATTTTCTTCTTCCACAATTTTTTTTGCGGTTTCTGCAGTTTTTTTATCTTCTTTGTCGATTTTTGCAGACTCCGCCGAAATCTTAGCTAAAGATTCGTCTCCTTCAATTTCTATTCTGTATCCGGAAAGTTTTGATGCAAGTCTTACATTTTGTCCGTCTTTTCCGATTGCCAAAGATAACTCTTCGGGAGCAACCGAAACCCGTGCTGTTTTTTCCTTTTCCAAAACCTCAACTTTTAATTCTTTAGCCGGTGATAAAGAAGCAACAATGTAATTTTTAATGTTTTCCTGCCACTGAATTATATCTATTTTTTCAATTCCTCCGAATTCCTGGATAATTGCCTGAACCCTT
This sequence comes from Candidatus Woesearchaeota archaeon, assembly GCA_964479755.1. GTDB lineage: Archaea > Nanobdellota > Nanobdellia > Pacearchaeales > GW2011-AR1 > UBA73. The sequence continues at coordinate 11,555 of CAYZNI010000008.1, read as the reverse complement.
ACTCCCTTTTGTCCTACACACGAGCCTACGGGATCTATTCCTGCCTGAGTAGAAGCAACTGCAATCTTACTTCTGTTGCCCGGCTCTCTGACTATTGCTTTTATTTCAACCGCACCTTGTGCAACTTCCGGAACTTCCCTTTTAAAAAGTCCCTCTAAAAGTCCGTTTGCGGCACGCGATACCACCACTTCTTCTCCTCTTGGACCTTCTTTTATTTCAACGACATACACTGATAACCGTTGATTAAGATGATATTTTTCATTTGAAATTTGTTCCTGCGGAGGCATAATTGCTTCTGTTTTACCGATATCAACAATTACGTTCGGGCCTGCAAATCTTAAAATCATTCCGTTAACAACCGTTCCTATTTTCAATTTGAAGTCCGAAATAATTGCTTCTTTTTCTTTTTCTCTGATCTTTTGCAAAATTACCTGCTTTGCAGTCTGGGCGGCAATCCTTCCAAAACCGGGAGGAGTAACATCTTCATCTCCGTGCAAAATCTTTGCTTCTCCCGTATTTGAATCTAAAACGGCAGTATATTCTTCTATTACCGATTCCGGATGGTCTTTGCGGTAAGCTGCTAAAATTGCATTTCTTACAGTCTCCAAAACCACTTCGGGATCAAGACCTCTTTCATTTGAGACCTGATTTAAAGCTAATGCAAATTCACTTCTTTGTATTGCCGGCATAATAAAAAACAAACCTTAGCCTTTAGTTCAAATTTGTAATCTTGAACTATGACCTTTGAGTTTGTATACGAAGTATACCATTTTTGTTATGAAGCTTCAATAAGCTTAATATTATTTATTGATTAAAATATTCCCCGAGGGGTCAAGAGCTATCTTAAGCGAATCTCCTCTTTTTAGTTCATCTTTAAGCATTTCTTGAGCAATGATATCTTCAATTTTATCCTGAATAAAGCGTCTCAAAGGTCTTGCACCAAAATCCTTATCAAATCCCTCATCGGCAATCTTTGAAAGCACGTCTTTGGAAAACTCTACTGTAATATCTTTATCCGAAAGCCGCTTTTCTACATCTTTAAGCATTAATCCAACAATCTGAACTATCTCCTCTTTGCTTAGGGGTTTGAATATAATTACATCATCAAACCTATTCAAAAGTTCAGGCTTAAATATTCCTTTTGTTTGTAAAAACGCCAGCAGACTTTGTCTGAATTTCTTATCAACAGTAGCGCCTTTTCCCACCTCTTCCCTTATGTACTCGGATGCTGCGTTTGATGTTGCTATTATAATTGTATTAACAAAAGACACCGTTTTCCCTTTATTATCTGTAAGCCTCCCGTCATCCAATACCTGCAAAAATAAATCAAGAATCTTCTGGTCCGCTTTCTCAAATTCGTCAAGCAGTACCAGTGAGTACGGAGAATCGTAAACAGGTTCTGTCAATTGACCTTTTTCATCTCCCTGTCCGGGAACCGAACCCAGCAATCTTTTCATTCCATCATCACCGCTAAATTCACTCATATCAAGTCTTATCATCTTTTCGGAATTTCCGTAATAAACGTCTGCTAATGCTTTGGCGGTCTCTGTTTTACCAACTCCAGTTGGTCCTAAAAATAGAAAAGAAATCGGCTTCTTAGTTTCAACAATGCCGGATCTTAATCTTCTAATCGCCTCTGCAATTGCCGAGACTGCCTCAGCTTGACCAATAATCCTTCTATGTAACTGCGTTTCTAAGTTTAACAACAGTTCTTTTTCCTCTACTTTAGGCTCCCCCACGGAAACTTTTATTTTTTTCTGGACCTGATCCAATATATCCTGCTCTTCTACCAACTTTTTACCTGATAATCTTACCGAATTGGCGCTATCGTCCAAAAGCGTTACTGCGCTTCCCGGTAATGCTTTCTCTTTTACATACCTACCCGCATATTCGCAGGCCGCAGTTATTGCTTTGTAAGTTAACAGGACTTTATTTTTTGCCTCAATTTCATAAGCCTTTCTAAATAACATTTCCAAAACCTCCTGCATTTTTGGCTCATCAAAATTTATTACTGCAAAAGAGTCTAAAAGTGAATGCAATGGCTCCACAAATCTTTTATATGCACCCGGAGTTACTGCGGCAATTATTCTAATTGCACCCTTTTTAAGATAAGGTATTAATGCTCCCGAAATATCCAGATTGAATGTCGAGCTTCCTAAAATATTCTGAAATTCGGGGATGTAGATAATAACATTTCCCGAATGCGCTACTTCGGCAATAACCGCATTTAATCTTTGCTCTAGCTCTCCTTGATTTGATGCACCTGCCATCAATGCATCAACCATTAATTGATAAATTCTTTGATGGAATAAATTTCCCGAAAGTCTTCCCGAAAAACTTTCTATCGCCAGTTCTCTTACTGCCGATTCCTTGCCCGAACCTGCATCTCCAACCAAAAGAGCGCTTGAGCCCTTAGACAGACTCTCAATAATTTGCATGAATTCCTGTTTTCTTCCAGTCGGCTTCAACTCGTTTTCTCCCAAAAATTGCTTGCTTAAATCAAGCATGTATTTACCCGTCTCAATAGTCCATCCATATACTAAACTTTCTGCAAAACCTTCTCCTACAAGATGTAACTTAGGTCCCTTATCGCTTTCTTCCTTTGAATAAATACTTCTTGCCCAAAAAAGGATGTTTAAAACATCCTGATCTTTTAATTTTTTATCAAAAAGAAATTTTGTTACTTCCTCTGTTAACATCAAATATGCAATAAACAAATCCATTGTGGTTATGTATTTTCCGCCTATTTTTTTTGTCAACTCTAATGCCTTATCTGTCATCGACTGCTTGTTTATTTCCGAAATTTTAATATCTTTTTCGTTAGCATCTGCTTTGGCAACAATAAATTTAACCTGAGGCAACCTAATTAATGCTGTAATTAAATCTTTTGTTGTTTGTTTGGAGTTTAATATTGCCAAAGCTTCTATTGTAATTACATCGTCTGAATCTTTAGTTTCTGATATTACCGTATTTTGAGGAAGCAACCTGCAAACCTTATATATAAAAAATGTTTCAAGCATTAAATATATAAATAGAACAAACAATGGAAAATTAGGATATGTATTTGATAAAAACAGGAAAACAGAAAATAAAAAAAGCAAAACTACTACAGAAAATCTTATGATTTTAATCAAAGTCTTATCGTACCAGTAAAAAAGATGTGCAAATTCTTTCATATTATTTTTACAAAAGAAATATAAAACGCCAAGAAAGGCCACGTTAAGAATACAAAAAATACAATTAGTTCAAAAATAAGTAAAGCGGAAAATAACATTAAGTCGACAATAATAAACATCGTTTTAAATACTATTCCCATAAAAATTGAGAATCTTACCAACCCTTCGCGGTATTCATTTTTCCAGGGACGGAAAAAAGTTCTTAGCATAAGGGGAAGCGAAAAAAAATGAAAAAAGACTTTGTTTAAATTTAAAAAATATTTAATCAGTCTTACAGGCGCCTCGAAATACCAGAATTTTAAAACGTAAAAAGGAAGTAAAACTAAATTCATAGGCAGTCTATTTTAAGTTTAAGGGATATAAAGCTATTTTGCAATTTAATTTATTGCTAATAAGGGTGTGTATGCGGTTTTACAAAATCTTTAAACCTTCTTATAATTTCAACCTTTGTCATTAAACCGAATTTTGCGATTTGCTTTCTGTCTTTTGGACTACTCTGATCCCAACAGTCTTGAAATGAATTGATATCTGTAAGTCTATGTGCAAAATTTCCGTCATCAAAACATAAAGACCGCATCTCTTCTTCATAATCCTCTTCCTCAACCATCTTATCGTTTGTTGATATTCCCCCAAAATAAATCGACCCGTCATTAACAATATTTACTCTTGAAAAAGTTCTGTCTAATAGTTCGCTCAAATTTAATAATGATGCAAGTTCTTTTTCTATAAATCGTCCGTTTTTAACTGCTAAAACAATGGGGTGCTCTGCAAAAATTGCGTTTGGTTCTTTTTTATACTGATTTTCAACTTCCGATAGCTCTTCCAACGACGCTTTTGCAATTTTCTCAATTGGTGTTTTAGGAAGAAATGACTCCTGATTTTTTTTCCTAAATTCTCTTATTCTTATCGCAATCTCAGGATCGTTTCTGCTTCTACCTTCTTCTAATGACATAGTATGGGATTATATTAAACATTTTTACCTTATGTCAATTGCAATAAAATAAAGAATAACTTTATAATAAATTCGTGCAGCATTTATTACATATTCCTAAATCAAGAAAAAAGAGAGAAATATATTTTATCGATATGCTAGCTTATTTAGCGGGAATAATTGCGCCCATTATGGCGCTTCCGCAACTTTGGGAAATTTGGATTTTAAAAAACACAGCAGGAGTATCTGTTCTCTCTTGGGGAAGTTTTGCATTTTTTAATCTAATTTTTGTTATTTATGGAATTGCCAATAAAGAAAAACTGATAATTATTACTAATACTATCTGGTTTTTCTTGCAAAGCTTAATTGCAATAGGAGTGTTAATCTATAGATGAAAGCCTTCGAAGTTAAGCTTAATGGAAAAGTTTATGATTATAGAGTTGGGGCAAATCTGAATCTTGACGAGGTAAAGAAGTTTTTTGAAAATAAAGGCTTTGTTGTAAATAAAATCTGGCAGGAAAAACGCCACGTTGTTGGAATTTTAGAAAAGAGTAATATTAAATCTTTTTTAAAGTTAGCTCCAACTGAAGGCATAAGCGCAACCACCCACATCGATTACAATTGGAATAAGGAATTGAACAAATACTTAAATCAGGATTCTACCTTCGCGGTTCCTAAAAACATAGAAGACGGATATTATAAAGCAAATCTTTATTACATTTTGGAAGATTATTTTCCTGGCGAACTTCTTGCCAAAAGACCCACACCCGATGCTAGAAACGACGGATACAAAAATATAATTGAAAAAATAATTGATATCTCTGAATTTATTCAAAACTTAGCAATCGAACCGTTATCCGACAGAGATAACGAGAGCTATACACAATGGTTTTTAGAAAAAGTGAAATCTTGGCATAATGAAGTGCCTCAAGATATTCAAGAAAAATACAAAACCCAAGACGTTATAGATGTAGTCGAAAATGGATATAAAAATTTAGAGGAAAAACCCCGCCACGGTGACTTTACTCCATGGCATATGATAAATTTGCCAAACGGCAAAATTGGACTTATAGATGGAGAACACGCCATGAAAAATAGCGTTGAATATTACGATATCGCCTATTTAATTCAAAGAATTTTTTCACCGATGGATGATGAGGAATATGCAAATGAAATTTTGAGGATATTGAAGAATAGAAATTATGATTTTCAAAAAATAAAAGTCGTTTTAGCATCAAGAGCTATTGGTGGATTTTGCGATGAAGCAATGATTGTTGATAATCCTGATTTTGAACGGGCACATAAATTTAAAAATTGGGTACTTAATTTATAGGCTCGGCACCGGGATTGGCGTATTCAAAAACAAAATCAAAAAATCTATCAATTATCTGTCTTTTTGTTAATTCTGCAAACACTTGTAAATCTTGTCTTATATGTCTTGGCGAGGAATCCCATGTTTGTTGCAGTTCGCCGGGGGTTTCAATCGGCAACCAAATATCATTTGCCCCGTCATCAATTATTAATCCGACACCGAGGTCTTCGCTCTCTTCATTTTCATCCATATCTTCCCCAGATACAATAAATGCATAACCCACCAACTCTCGATCTGAAAGAAACACGGTTTGTCCCGTTCTTTCCAGTAAATCAAAAACAGGAGGGATTACCATATCTATAATAAAAGAGTCGTTATGATATAAATTCTTAAGAACATCTTCTCCTGGTTCTTCGTCTAATTCCTCATCCGAAGTTGACATAACCAAAGCATTCAAATCGTCTATTGCCTTAAGAGCCACATCTTCAACTCTTGGTTCCATAATCACGCCTTCTATCTCTACTTCGTGTTTTAACCAAGCTAATTTATTTACGACATCTGGGTCTGTCTTTGTTCTGTCAATCTGTTCTGGTCTTTCTGCTGCCATGATTGGGGATTATAGAAAATGTACGAGAATTTTTCAATTACCTAAAACCAACCGCTTTTTTTCTTTTCACCTTCAAATTCTTTAAGTAGTTCTTTCTGTTTTGATGAAAGGGTTTTGGGAACAGTAATTTTGATGCGGACATAATGGTCACCGTGTCCCGAACCTCGAAGCATTTTGACGCCTTTCCCGCGAAGCCTGATAAGTGTTTCGGGTTGAGTTCCTGCAGGAATCTTAATAGTAACATCACCTTGAACAGTTTCTACTTTTATGGTGTCGCCCAAAGCGGCTTTTGGAAAACTAACTTCCTCATCCGTTACAATATCGTAACCCTGTCTTTTAAACTTGCGGTCCGGCGCAACATCCAAAACAACGTCTGTTTCACCAAACCTAATACGTGATCCGTCATCAACTCCTGCCGGAATTTTAATAGTTTGCGTTTTTCCGTCTAAATTAACTCTTTTTTCAACACCCTTAACTGCTTCCATAAAAGAGATTGTTAAAGCATATGTCGCTCTTCGTTGAGCTCTTGCAAATGGATTTCCGCCGCCAAAAAACTGTTCGAAAATATCAAAAGGGTCGGAAAATCCGCCAAAATCAAAATTTCCGCCATTTGAAGTATAAGTATAGGTAAACGGCCCATATTGACCGCCGAATGGACTGCCTTGCCCTGGGCCGCCGAAGCCTCCGGCGGAGGCGCCTTCAAAAGCCGCTTCCCCAAACTGATCATAGGTTTGTCTTTTTTGTGAGTCCGATAAAACTTCGTAAGCTTTGGTAACTTCTTTAAACTTTTCTTCAGCGAGCTTGTCGCCCTTATTCTTGTCGGGATGATACTGCAATGCAAGCTTTCTATAAGCTTTTTTAATGTCTACTTCTGTTGCTGATTTTGTTAAACCTAAAATCTGATAATAATCTTTCGAAGCTGCCATACGCGTATTATATTATAAAAGCGCGGGATCCGCGCTTTGAAAATCTATAATTTAAAATTAAAATTAATTTACCACTTCACCTTCAACAGGTTCTTCTTTCTTATCCTCTGTTTTTCCATCTTCCTCTTTTGCTTCAACTTCAGGCTCTTGTGGCTGAGACTGTGGTGATCCTGCCGAACCATACATTTTTTCTCCTACTTTTGTTAACGCATCGGATAATTCTTTTGTTTTTGTTTCAAGGTCTTCTTTACTACCTGAATCCAAAATTCCTTTAAGATCTGATATTTTACCTTCTATATCTTTTCTGGTATCGGCATCAACTTTGTCTCCGGCGTCTTTTAATGATTTCTCAGCCGTAAAGATTAACGAATCAGCCTGATTTCTTGCTTCAATCTTACTTTTTTTCTCAGCATCCTCTGCGGCATGAGCCTCCGCTTCCTTAGTCATTTTTTCAACTTCTTCTTTAGTAAGTCCTGTTGATCCTGTTATCTTTATACTTTGCTCTTTTCCTGTTGCTTTATCCTTTGCTCTAACGCTTAATATTCCTGATGCGTCAATATCAAAACTTACCTCAATCTGAGGAACACCTCTTGGCGCAGTTGGGATTCCATCCAAAATAAATCTTCCTAAAGATTTATTATCTGCCGCCATTGGTCTTTCGCCCTGCAAAACATTAATTTCTACTTGTGTCTGATTGTCGGCAGCGGTTGAAAAGACCTGGGATTTACTGGTTGGAATGGTCGTGTTTCTTTCAATTAAAGGTGTTGAAACACTACCCAAAGTTTCTATACCAAGTGTTAAAGGTGTTACATCCAAAAGCAAAACGTCCTTAACTTCTCCGCCCAAAACTCCTCCCTGAACTGCAGCCCCAACCGCAACTACTTCATCCGGATTTACACTCTTATTCGGTTCTTTACCGAAGAATTTAGTTACGGCTTCTATAACCTTTGGCATTCTTGTCATTCCGCCGACCAAAACTATCTCGTCAACATCCGAAACCTTTATTTTTGCGTCTTTTAGTGCAAGCTCAACCGGTTTTAGAGTTTTTTGAATCAAGGGATCAACAATCTGCTCCAATTTTGCGCGAGTTAAAGTCATTGTTAAATGCAGTGGCCCGCTGGCGCCTTGGGTAATAAACGGCTGATTAATCTGTGCTTCTTGAGAAGAAGATAACTCTATTTTTGCTTTCTCGGCAGATTCTCTAAGACGCTGCAGAGCTTGTGAATCTTTTGTTAAATCAACTCCATTTTCTTTTTTGAACTCTTCCGCCAAATAATCAATAATTGCTTTATCAAAATCGTCTCCCCCAAGATGCGTATCTCCGTTTGTTGATTTTACTTCGTAAACTCCGTCTCCAAGTTCTAGGATTGAAATGTCAAATGTTCCGCCTCCCAAATCGTAAACGGCAATCGTGTGTGCATTTTTCTTATCAAGTCCGTACGAGAGTGCTGCAGCTGTTGGCTCATTAATAATACGCAAAACTTCTAAGCCGGCGATTTCACCTGCTTGTTTAGTTGCCTGTCTTTGCGAATCATCAAAATACGCTGGAACTGTAATAACTGCCTGCGTAACTTTTGTACCAAGATAAGACTCGGCGTCGGCTTTAATTTTCTGAAGGATCATAGCGGAAATTTCCTGTGGAGTATAAGTTCTGCCGTCAACCTCAACATCCGCCATTCCGTCTCTACCGGATTTAATGGTATAAGGAAGCCACTTTGAATCAAACTTAACTGACTCATCAGAGAACTTTCTTCCCATTAATCTCTTGATTGAAAAAATAGTAGTTTTTGGCTTTAAAACGAGCTGTCTTTTTGCAACATCGCCGACGACATGGCTTACTGGATCAACAACAGAAGGAATTACGTTTCGTCCTTCGGCGCTATGAATTACCTTTGGACTTCCGCCCTCCATTACGGCTACCGCCGAGTTTGTTGTTCCTAAATCAATTCCGATTATTTTTCCCATATTATTAATGTTGACTAACTACAATTTACTACTTACTATTTGCGACTACCTAAAATAGTAAATCGTCAATAGTAAATGGTCAATTATTTTCTTTCCCGACTATAACCTGTGCCGGTCTTAAAATCGAATCAAAAAGAGTATAGCCCGATTTTACTTCTTCGACAACCTTTCCTTCACCATGTCCTGCTACCGTTCCGACAGCTTCCATGCTCTCTGGATTAAAATTATTTCCGACTGTCTCTATTTTTTTTACACCGATTTCACTAAAAATGTCAAGAAAGTGTTTTATCGAAATCTTAATACCTTCATCCTGAGTGTGTTTTTCGGCTAACATCAGATTATCAATTCCGGGTAAAAGCTTTAACAATAAATCTTTGTTTGCAAGTCTTATCCAATCTGACTTTTCGCCCGCGATTCTTTTTTCAAGATTTTGATAATCCGCCAATGCTCTTTTTAATTGATTTTCAAGGTGCACAAATTCTTGTCCTGAATTCTTATTATCATTTTTTGTTCCTTGCCCTTCCATAGCTTTAGCGACGGAGGGTTCATGTTTCTTGCTCATTTTTACTTTCGACTTTATAACTTTATGAACTTTCTACTTGTAGCCCTGCGACTACCAGCCCTTAGCAATTTCCTCGATTAGATTTCCAAAATACCTAACGGTTGGCACAATACTTGTATAATTTAACCTGCTTGGTCCGATTACTCCAACCTCGCCTACCAAATTAAGCGGTGTATGGTAACGTTTGTAAACAAATCCATACGGTCCGTTAAGTCTTGGTCCAAGCTCTTCTCCTAAAAGTATATGGATATCGTTATCGTCTGTCTGACCCGAAAATATGTTTCGCAGATATTCCGCTTCATCAACAACCTGCAAAAGATTTTTTGTTAAATCTATATCGAAAAACTCGGGCATATCCAAAATATTTGCATATCCGGCGCAAAATATATCACCCTCATTGGTAGTCGTAACCGCCAAAGCTCTGGTCCTATCTGCTAAAGTTCTTGTAACCTCTTTTAAAAATTCCCTTTCTTTTTCGCGAAGGTCCCATACTTTTTCCTTTAATGAGACTTCTTCTGCTGTAGAAAGTTCCTTCTCTTTCATGAGTTGTTTAACGTAAAACCTCATGCCAAGTGGCGTCGGAACTCTTCCTGCCGAAATATGCGGTTTTTTTAAGTAACCTAACTGCGTAAGCCTGACCATTTCGTTTCGGATGGTTGCAGGACTTGCGGAAAGGTTATGCTTTTTTTCCAAAGTTTCGGATCCAACCGCTTCTGCTGTTTCAATGTACTCTTCAATTAAGCTCTTGAGTATTTCTACTTGTCGAGCTGTTAAATCATGCATGGTTCAAAATTTTGACTTAGCAGTAAGATATCATAACTGCTAATCTCTTGTCAAGGGGTTATTTAATGTTTCGATAATTGGGAGAACCTGGTTAAAAGAAGTAATCGTATAATCTGGTTCTTCATTTTTGCTTGATGCAAATTCGTCTGCAAATTTTCCCTGCCTTATCCAAACAGTAATACATCCTATTTTATTTCCTTCCAATATTTCGCTTTTTACTCTGTCACCGACTATTAATGTTTCTTCGGGATTAACACCTGTTATTTTTAAAACCGATGAAAATTCTTTAACGCTTTCTCTCGGAACAACATCCATAACTTTAAAATATTCCCCAAGATTAAACTTTTCAAATTCTTTAAATCTTTCTTTTACATCCGGAGCTCTACTTATAAGAATCGATATTATTCCCTTATTTTTTAATTCTTTTAAAAGCTTCAGCGCATCAGGATAAATAACGTCGTTAATATGGTCATGAATTGTAAATCCCCAATCAAAAATTACAGCCTTTAACATAAAAGAATTATAACAAACGAGTTCTCTTATTGCTGAAGAATTAAATCAGTTCACCGCCGAGGCGGTGTAGCCGGTTTTTTTAATAAGCGATATAATTTTGTCTTCTGAGATTTTATCTGAATCAAACTCCACTTCTGTTTGAGCTTTAGCATAATTTGTATTTGCCTGTTTTATGCCATCCGTATCTTCCAATTCTCCGTCTATATTCATTGCGCAACTTGTACAATGCATTCCGGATATTTTAAATATTTTTTTTATCATTGAACGTTTATCACCCCTCTATACATTCCCATACTGCACATAAATGCAATCTGAGTAGGCTTATCAGGTGCGGTAAAATCCACTTCATCGGACTTTCCCGGCGGCACTACTTTTTGAATTCCAAGACTTGGAATTGTAAACGCCTGGGCACAACTCGTTCCATCGGTATTAACAATTTTTAGTTTTACCGCGGAACCTTTATCTACAGCAAGGCTTGTCGGCGAATAACCGAATGTGCTAATCGTAATAGTTGGATTATTGTCTGTTTTAAGAGCAATGTTTTCTTTTTCGTCACAAACCGCAAGCGTACACCATAAATTTTTACCCAAACCATCAAATCTCAGGTTAAAACCGCTAAGCGCCAATGCATTATTTAGATTAAATAGTGCAAGTAAAATTAAAACAAAAGCTGCAACTTTCATGAAATTCTTCTGAAACATTTCTCCTAAAGCTGTGGCAAAGTATCCCAATACAAAAAATAAAGGCGATGTTCCAAGAATAAAAGCAAACATTATCGAT
>CAYZNI010000007.1:0-25994 GCA_964479755.1 Candidatus Woesearchaeota archaeon | reverse complement strand
GGTACTGATGGAAAGATTCTAAACAGATATACTAAAAGCCCATTTTTGGTTTTTGTCTCTGGAGGAGATACGAGTAATTTAACCAATCATAGCGAGAATTCTTTTTATGTATCTTCTACATCAGCTCCGAATTTTTTGCAGAGATTGAAAGGAAACTTAACAGCGAGCAATAATGGAATTGAGTCTTTGGTTAATCTTGAAAGATTGAATGGGCAAGGAATTTTTATTTTACAAAAGTCTGTTGTGGACTTTGTTTATTTTAATTCAGCAAGCAGTTCTTATAGCTGTCAGGTTAATGGAATGCCAAGCTGGTTTAGACTTAATCAGTCTCAATGCAGTTTTTATAATGCCGCCTGTGGAACATGCGGGTAATTTCAAATTTATAGGGGAATATAAATTGTTGATTGATTTAAAATCAGTAAGAAATTTTTTTAGTATCTAAAACTGAATCGGCAGAAAATTTAAGCTTTTCTTAGGGAAACACTAGTTTTATGAATTCAAGTGGTATATTGAAGAGAAAAATTGCGGGAAGAAAAATAATTTGATATATCTTGTTTGTCTGTTGTAGAAAGGAGATAAATTAGTGAATATTTTTTTTAGCCGGGCAAAATTATAGGATGCAAAAGCTAAAAAAATCTTAAAATAGAATGTTTCAAAAAATAAATCAAATTATTTTTTCCTATCTGAAAATTGTGATTGGGAGAATGGATTGAAAAAAAAAGAAAACAAAAATAGGTTAAGTCATTTTTAAAAACCCAAATCTTAAAAAAATTGTTTTAACAGACTTGTGACTAGAATAATTAGAATAAACTAAAATAAGGTATTTTTAGGAAATCAAGATAATTTTTTTAAACAATAAAGAAAGAATGCTATTAAGAACAGCTCTCTAAAGTAGGTGTTTGAAGAACTTTTGAAGAACAAAAGATGTCTGGAATATCAGCGCCACTAATTGAATAACCTGAGGCGAAACTTTGCTGTAACCCGGAACTTACATATAAGGTTATTGGGGTTTTTTTCAAAGTAACTCTGCTTTGAGAATTTATGAAACTTATTTCAATAGTGAAGTCTCCTGAAACTGATGGGTGAGCGTTTGTCAGAGGTATTTCACAATAGATAATTTTGTTTGTGCAGGTGTCATTTTGAAACTCGGTGCAAACCTCTTTTTTTTCTATATTGCTAAGAATATACGGTATTTTTTGTAAAGTGCAAGTTAGCCCTTCTGAATTAATGTAAGAAGATTGCGAATCTCCCCCGGATGCGCTGGTTTGTGAGGTTTCTGACTCTATTGATTCAGAATCTTGATTAATTGAATTGTCTTCTGAGTGGAAATAATTATTTTGTGACTGATCTTCTTCTTGAAAGTCCGATGGTTGCGGGTTTTTAGGCGTTTTTAAATCGAACTGATTAAAAAGATATAAAACTGTTAGAAAAACGAGGAATAATGCGAGAATAGCAATGGCAATAAAACGTTTCATATTTTTTAAAGGAAGGGAATATTTATAAACTATATCTTCTTATCATGAAATATTCTTATGAAAGGAGGTAAAATGGAAAAAAGAGGACAAGCGGCTATGGAGTTCTTGATGACCTATGGTTGGGCTATTTTAGCTGCGATTATTGTTATTGCAGTTTTAGCGATTTACTTTAGACCGAGTGCTTTAACTACCAATAGTTTGGCAGTTTCACCGCCTTTTTATGGTGTTGGAGTTACTTATGTTGCAGCAGCAGCTGGAATAAATGCAGAAATACGAAATAATGGCGGAGAGGAGATTGACATAATTTCAATGAATGCGACTCTAACGCAACCTTTATCTACAACTTGTTCTGTAGGTTCCTTGAATAATGTGCCTGCAGGAAATAGCACTATTTATACTTTAACTTGCGGTTCAAATTTAACTGCTGGAGGAAGTGTACAGGGAGAATTTACAATCTACTATACAAGACCTAATTCAGCCTTAGTGCAACAAGCAACAGGGAGTCTTGCTGGTAAAGTACCTTAACTTTATTTTTTTTCTTTTCTAACTTTTTATTTTATTCTTATTGACTAGACTGGACTGGCTTTTTGATTGGCATGAGCTGACTGGCTAACTGCGAAATATGAAAGACTATTTGCTGATTACCTTTCGCCGTGCGAAAGGTTTATTTATTGGATTTATATAATATGCTTATGGCAAAATTAAGAAAATTAAACTTAACTGCTAAGGAAATTGTTAAACTTTTAGCGGAGCATAGAAGCGAGATTAATGGATTTGGAGTCAAAAAAATAGGATTATTTGGCTCGTATTTGAGAAATGAGCAGAACAGGAAAAGCGATATTGATTTGCTAGTTGTATTTGAGAGAGTTACTTTTGATAATTTTATTGGTTTGAAGTTCTTTTTAGAAGATTTGTTTGGGAAGAAGGTTGATTTGGTTATTGAGAGAAGTTTGAAGCCAGCGTTCAATTATGTGAAAAAGGAAGCTGTTTATGCTTAAAGACTCTAAGATTTACTTGAGGGATGTTTTGGACTTTATTGAAAAAATTAATAGGTAAGTTGCCAATATGTCTTTTGATTCTTTTAAGGGAAATGGCCTTGTTGTTGATGCTGTAATTAGAAATCTTGAGATTATTGGAGAGGCTGTAAAGAAAGTTGATGATGAAACAAGGAAAACTTACAAAGATGTTGAATGGAAGAAAGTTGCAGGATTGAGGGATATATTGATACACGCATATTCTGAAGTTGACTTAGAAGTTGTTTGGGATATTGTAAAGAATAAACTTCCTGAATTGAAGAAGTATATTGAAAAGATTATGGCATAAATTTACTTTTTATTTTATTCTTACTTTGAATTATAATTAGTGTGATCAATCTCGTTTGCCCAATAGAATCCTGCTTTTCGCAGCTTGCAGGCGAGGCAAACTCCACAGTGCCTGCTGTTTTTTGGAGAGTAGCACGAAAAGGTTTTTTCTAATTTAACTTTTAGAGATTTTCCTAATTTGATTATATCCTCTTTGTCTTTTTTTATTAGAGGGGCCTTAAGGGAGACTTTATTTTTTGTTGAGGATTTTATGAGCTTGTTGAAATTGTTTACAAATTGAGGAGTTGCGTCAGGGAAGAATTCTTTGCCGTCGTTTTTGAAGCCAACGAATAATGAAACATGAGATTTTTCTTTAATTGATAGAGACTCTCCAATTGCTGTTGCAATTGATAAGAATATTAGATTTCTTTGCGGGACGTAGAATTTTTCTGATTCCTTTATCGTGTTTTTGAGGTTTTTAACTTTTGATTGTGAAGACTTTGACAGCAGGCTACTTGAGAGATTTAAATTTGGGACTTTTATTTCTATGAGTTTAGAGTTTAGCTTCTTGGCAAAGTACTTTACAGCTTGGCGCTCTTGATTTAGGGAATTTTGGTTGTAATTGAAAAATAAAAGGGTGAGATTGTTGTATTGTTTTTTTGCATAATATGCTGCAACAACTGAGTCTAACCCTCCTGAGCATAAAACTATGGCATATTTCATTAGATTAGTTAGAATTATATATTATAAGATTTTGTGTTTTTTATGTTACCGCGATGGCATGTTTTATTTGGAGTTGTTTTTTCTTTATTGCTGTTTTATTTATTTGACTTGAGCTACTTGGAGGCGTTTTTGGTGTTTTTTGCATCAGTGTTTATTGATTTTGACCATTACATGATATTTGTCTGGCATCAGAAGAAAATTCGATTGAAAGAGGCTTTCAAGTTTTACGATGAGTTGATTGAATGGGAAAGGAAGATGATGTCGCAAGGCAGGAAAATTAAAAGCCACTTGCAGATATTCCACACTCTGGAGTTTAATCTTTTAATTCTTGCGTTGTGCTTTGTTTTTCCGATTATGTTTTTTATTTTGATTGGGATGATTTTTCATTCTTTAATTGATATTATCTGGATGATGAAAGAGAATAAATTGCATTTGAGATATTTCTTTTTTGTTTTTTGGATTATAGCAAAGTATGAGAAGAGGTATAAAAAATAGAGCAAAGTTATTTTTTGTCTTGTTAACGCACTTGCTTCTCTGGGACTTTTAAAATAATTATTAATAGACGGCTTATTGAATTTTTCTATTAATTGTTTTTTTAAAAACTACAAAAAAATTCCTAAATAATAAGGGAAAACAAAATTATTAACTAGATTTAACAAAATGTTCAGAGAAAGAGATATAAATACTGGAATTGTAAAGTTTTATGGAAAAAGTTAATATAGACGATTTTGTGAAATTAGATTTGCGAGTTGGCAAGATTATTGAAGTGGAGAATCATCCAAACGCTGATAAGCTTTTTGTTCTTAAGGTTGACCTTGGCGAGGCGGAATTGAGGACTATTTGCGCCGGCCTTCGGGGATTTTATTCTGCTGAGGAATTGAATGGCAAGAAGGCAGTTTTTATTGTGAACTTAGAACCTCGTCAGCTGCGAGGAGTAGAAAGCAATGGAATGATTTTGGCTGCTAGTTCTGAAGACAGAAAGAAAGTTGTATTCTTAATGCCTGAGAAAGATGTGGATGTTGGCGGGAAAGTTAGTTAGCCTGAGCTGAAAAACGCATATTATTTTATTGTTGTTTTGCTAGTTTTTATTTGCAGTTTAGCAATTGATATGTGCCAAATTGGCTATTTTGTCACGGAATTCAGCAAATCAATTTACATTAAACTTTTTTTGACTCCCTTTTATTAAAAAATTATTTCAAGTTTTATACTTGGACATTTTTTATTACTGGTTTTAAACAAAATTTATTTTTGAATTGATGGAAAAATTTATAATGATTGTAAATATTTAATGAAATGAGAAAGAGCGTGTTTATAGCATTGTTCTTGGCACTAACTGGCGCATTTATGTATGCGCCTGTTGAGAAAGTTTCTAGTTTTTCCCAAGATACTTGTTTTCCAAACCAGAATATTAATGTTTTAAATTTCAATGAATTGCCTAAAGAGATTCCTGTAACTTTTAATTATGGAAATTTGCAAACTTCCTGGAAAACAAGGGTTGAAAGCTCTGGAATTATTTTGTTGAGCAATAATGTCAATTCAAATAGGGTTTTTCAGCAGGAATACATTGGAGCTAAGGCAAGTTTGTCCAGTGAGAGATGCGAATTTTATTCTTTCAAAGTCAAAAGGGACTCCGGAGTTTTAGCTTATAATTTGCCGCTTGAGCGCGAGGATAGGGATGCCGAAGGCAGGAAAATGTGCTATTACAGGTTGAGTGATGAGGCTGTAAAAGAAATTTCAGGGCTTGGCGGCGGAGCTGTTGCTTTAAATGACATTTGTCCGGAGCTTGTAAACGGCCGTCTGCAAGCCGAGGGGGAAGAATGCGCTTCAAGCGCAGAATGCTCTGTAACTATCAACTCCGGAGGAGAAGAGACTTTTGCCCTTGGAGTTGAAAAGGACTATTGCGGAAAACAGCTTATATATGAGCTGAACAACGGGAACAAGATATCTTCAGAAGAGATAGGCACATTTGCTCAGGATTTTATTTCAAAATGCCAAAGAGGGGAGAGTGCGAAAGAAAAGTTGTTTGCAGATTCAGTTGCAGGCAGCGGGGGGAGCGGAAATGGCGGTGGGGGCCCGCAGGCTCCTGCTGCGCAAAATACTGGGGTGAGATGCTGCACTGACCAGAATCAAAACGCGCCCAGAGATCCCTGTGCAGATTCTTCTGTGTTAGGCAAGCTGGGATGGAAACCAGAAGAATGCAACACTAAATTCAAAGAGTGCTTTAAACAAATTTTTGGCAAAGACCCGTTTTGGATTAATTTGGATTGGATTACCGGAAGAAAAGTTGTACAAATAAAAAGCATTACGTTTAGCGTTCGAAAGTATGGCTTTTTCAACATCGTAGTTGGAAGTATTGAAGGGGCGGCTAAACAGAAAACTCAATATAATAGATATGTAGATGAGGAAGGAAACCTTATTGGGCAGTCTGTTTCCATTATTGAAAGCATAGAATCATCTGCGTCTGGCTCTGATATTTCCAAAACCGTTGCTGAAGTTGTGGAAAGAAAATTAAAGGATCTTTTGAGCAATGAGGAGATTTCCGAAATTAGCGCGAACATTAAAAGATTTTATAATGAAATTGGAGCTAAAATAGAATCGCAAATTGACAGCAAAACCGGAAAAATTTCCATAATTTTGAGAGACAAAAACGGAGTGGAAAAATATAGGTTTTCCAAAACACTTAGCGGCGATGCAAACAGGCAGAAACTAATAAAATTATTATTGGAAGAGCAGGACATAATCAATGAAAGGTTGAAACCCGGATCAAATGGCAAGCCAGATTTGAGAGATGATATCGGATCGTGTACAGGAAATCAAAAACAGGTAACTTTAACAATTATTGAAATTGACAGCGTCCAAGTTTATGTAAACGGAGTTTATAACAATGATCGGGACAGCTGCGGGGATAATCAAGTGACATTGGTTTACGATGATAACCTGCAGTTTTTTTTTAATGACTTAAAAAATAAAATGAAATTGTTGTTAAAATGTCTTGGAACTGGAAATCAAGGATATCAATAAATTTATACGCATATTATTAAAATTCATTTTTTTCTCAAAGAGAGATCATTATGAAATATATTATGTAACTTTTCTAATAAAGAAAATTATTCTTGTAAAGAGTAAAATTAGGCACTTCAAATAAATACTAATTCAATTATTTTAAAATGAACAGCGCATTATTGAAAAGAAAAAAATTGCATTTGCATTTATTTTACGCTTCAATGATTCGACACCAGTTATTTTTTAAAATTATTGCCCTTAATATTAGTTTGGAATTGCAATAAGAATAAAAATAATAAGAGGATTAACAATATTAAAATCCAATTGGAAAGGTACCAACATTTACTTTTACTCCAAACAGCTTGCCAATAGAGTTAATCACCCGGTCAGTACGGCAGGGTTTTTCAAAGTAAGCTTTATTTTTTGCATCAATTTTGTAGGTCTCTTTTATCGTATTGCCTTCGATGTCGGTTGCTGTGAATACATATTCGCCAGCTGGAAGATTGTCAGGAATCCAGATAGTAGCGTTATTCCCATTTTGTGAAAACTGGCTTTCAAGATTGATTTTCTGATTTCTTGAATTTGTAATCTGCAAATTGGCAATCTTATTTGGTGTGATAATGTATGCAAATCCTTCTGAAGATATAAAAGAAAGACTCCTATACTCTCGGTTTTTGGAATCAGATGCGAGATATCCAGCCAGAGTTCCCACTCCAAGCAATCCGGCAAGACCGGCCCTAACCAGAATTTTCTTTAGACTTCTCATTTCAAATTCAACCTTCTTTTTGCTGCTGATAAAGACAAATCCTCTTTTGGAACAAATGCAAGCTGTAACTGAGCCTCAAGCCTGTGCATTTCTTTTTCCATTTTTCTGATTATTTCCACTATTCTCTTTATCTGCGAATTTTGATATTTTTTTGGGTTCGTAATTCTGACGTCATAGCCTCTGAGAACAAAGCTTCTTGCTTGTTTAAGCTTCTCGTGTTCTTCACGTGCTTGATCGTAAATTGTTACCATAATTTCATTAAGAATTACAAGTATATATACCTTTCTATTGTTGTCACTTTATAGTAACTTATTATTGTGCGGGGAAGAATTAAAAAAAGGAGATTTTGTTTTTAAAAGTATGAAAAGAATCAGTGCGCCGCCTTATAATCTGGCTTGGGTTAGGCAGCAGTATTTGAGGTTTGAGGCGGAAGAATATTGGAGGAATTGGGTTGATGAGCTAGAGATAAGAAATTCAGAAAAGGTTTTGGGCTTATCCGGTGAGAACCAACCCCCTTACTTGTACCTCGCAAATCATCAGTCTTTTTTGGATTATTTTGTTCCAGTATATGCTATTTTGAAAAGCGAATTGCCCCATCCAAGATGTCTTGCAGGTTCTAATTTGAATAATGCAATTTTTAGAAATTTAGTCTGGAATTTTAGCAATTGGGGAGTAATCTGGACTCCGAGGGAAAAGGTTGGAGAGGAATTTAATTATGGTGAGATGAAGAATTATTCGCATTCTTTAGATTTGGAATTTAGAAATGGGAAATCAGTTTTGGGCTTTGCTGAGGGCGCAAGAAATAGAAATCCTGAGAGAGATCTTTTGGACTTTAAATTTCCGCTATTTAGAATTATTGCAAGAATTCAGCAAGACTTGATTAAATCAGAAATTCAGGAAGAAAGGAAGAGAATAAAGGCTGTTTATATTGCTGCCAGGTATGAGAATATTCCTGAAAAAAATTATTGGGAGAGAATTGACAAAAGCGGAAAAAAAGATTTAAGTTATTACTTTTGGGATATCTATTCTTATTTACGATGGAGACATCTTGAAAAGAAAAAGGGAAAGGCAGTTGTGGCCTTTTCGGAGCCCTTTCCGATTTCAGATATGTGCAGAACCGGATCGATTAGGAAGAAAGCTGAAAATCTTTCAGATTTTTCAAGGAAGAAAATTAAAGAGCTGCTTGCGGAAATCAGCTGAGCTTTTTGACATCTTGGCAATAGCAAAAGAGATAGATTAGTAATTTCTTCTTATTGTAAAGGATTCATTTATGCCCTGCTGTGATTCCAATCTTTCTGCTATTGAGGTTGCTATGGCTTCATCTTCCAGCCTGTAAATGTGGACTTGATTTGGATTAAGGTAAACATGAATTTCTTTATTTCCGTCCGGGTTTGAAACAGACACGTGCTGCCCGAAAGCAGTGACTGCTAAATTTGGAGAATTAATAGCGTCTTTAACTACTTGCGCCAAACTAATAATTCTATCTCTGGATGCGCGCGTGGAATCTAAAATTTTTACCATTCTTCAAATTGATAATTATGGTATTTAAATAAATATGATGTACAAAATGTTGTTTTTAATAGCAGATAATATCTTTGAATTATTTGCAATTAGATCAGTTGGATCTGGGAATTTATTTGTTTTCTATAAGACCATAAGATTTGGACTGTTAGATCTTTTTAAAAAGTATTTCTGATTTTTTAATTTTTGAGATTTTTAATGGAGTTTCTAGCGACTTTATAGAAAGCTCAAAGTTGAATATTTTTGAAATTTTTTCTGAGGTTTCTGGGATGAATGGAGAGAGGAGAACTGTAAAGTCTTTGATTGCATTTGCTAATTCATATAAGACTTTTGGGTCTTTAGTTTCCCAGGGCTTTTTTTCTTGTATGAATTCATTGCAGTTATCTATGAAAGCGAAAATTTCGTTGAGGGCTTTGTCGAGCTCGAATTTTTCAAAGTGGATTGAGACTTTTTTTTGCATTTCTTTGGAATTTAGAGGTTTTATTTCAGTTTTTTCTAAAAGATATTTTTCTGCGAGTGCGGAGACGCGGGAGACTAGGTTGCCTAGCTTGTTTGCTAGCTCGTTGTTGTGTCTTTCTACCAGGCTTGATTCCGAAAAGTCTCCGTCTTCCCCCAATACGAAGTTTCTTGAAACAAAGTATCTAATTGAGTCTGCGCCGTATTTTTCTACTAAGATTTTTGGTGAGATCGCATTTCCTAGAGATTTTGAAATTTTTTGCCCGTTGAATGTTAAGAATCCGTGGATGAAAATAGTTTTTGGTAAGTCGTATCCTGCGGATTTGAGAAATGCAGGCCAGTAAACTGAGTGAAACCAACCGTTATCTTTGCCTAACAAGTGAAGAGAAGCTGGCCAGTATTTTGAATTTTTTCCTGCTCCAGATAAGTAGTTGAAGAGGGCGTCGAACCAGACATAAGTAACATGTTTTTTGTCTAGAGGAAACGGAATTCCCCAATTAAAGCTAGTTCTCGAGATTGACAGGTCTTTCAGACCTTCTTTTACTCTGTTTATCATTTCATTTTTTCTTTCTTCAGGAAGGATGAACTCAGGATTATTCTTGTATAAGTCTAGGAGAAATTTTTCGTATTTTGAAAGTTTAAAGAAATAGGATTCTTCTTTAAGTTTATCGACAGGACGACTGTGTAATGGGCATTTGCCGTCGACTAAATCTTTTTCAGTATAATAGGCTTCACAGCCAACGCAGTATAAGCCTTCGTACTCTCCTTTGTAAATATCTCCTGATTTGTTACATTTTTTTATTACTTCTTGGACAAGAGACTCATGATCTTTGTCAGTTGTTCGAATAAATCTGTCTGGTTGGATGTTTAATAGTTGCCAAGCTTCTTTGAATTTTTCAGAAACTTCATCTACAAAGTCCTTCGGAGACTTGCCTGCTTTTTCTGCTGTTTCTTGTATTTTTTTCCCATGTTCGTCAGTTCCTGTCAAGAAGAAAACGTCATCGTCTTGGAGCTTGTGCCAGCGAGCTAGAATGTCTGCGACTATTTTTTGATAGGCATGGCCAATATGGGGTTCTGCATTCGGATAGTCAATCGCTGTTGTTACGTAAAATTTTTGCTTCTTCATTAGAATTGTTGTTATTGAAAGTATAAAAAAGTAACTAAGCTTTTAATGTCCAATTGTAATCCCTAACATTAACTTGATTGTCTATTTTTTTAGTTGGAAAGAACATCCAGTTGTAACCGCGTGATTTTAGTCTGTCTGAAATTGCTTTATTTCTTTCAGCCTTATTTGGTTTGCCAGGTTCGCTTGTTTTGGTTTCTTGAATTAAAACTCGTCCAGCTAAGGATTTGTAAAACTCTAGAGCTGCAGAAGTTGGAATGTCAAATTGGCCGCAGTTTAAAGGGACTTTGATTCTTCCATTTTCAGGAAGCCAGAAAAAATCTATGACTGCAAGGTAAGCTGCGCCAACATGAGAGTCTAGATTCACGACTTGTGAGGTTTCGGCTTGATCTTCGAATCGGTAGCGGATTCTAAAATCTACATCCGGGCAAGAATGATTTGTTCCTAGATTATGCGCAATGACAAATTTTTCTGGAGAGTCGATTACTGGAACGGACATTAGTTTGAATTTGTACCTGTTACGGCCTTCTGTTCTCGAAGGGACTTCAACCATTATTTCTGCGCCTTCTTTTCTTACTCTTTTTGAATCTGCGTAAGGTTTAACTGAAATTTGGGCTCCGGATTGATGTGCGTAGGCATAAAGCTGTGCAGCTTCGAAGTCTGTTGTGAATAAAATTCTGCGCTTTCTGCCGTCCAACTGAAATGGATAAAATCCCCAACCTGCAAAATCTATTTTTGGTTTACCGGATTTTTCATTTTCAATGATTTTATTTAAAGCTTCACGTTTTGCTTGATAAGGGAATTGTCTATGTGTTTGTGTTTCAATTTGTGACTTTGGATGCCTGGCAATAATTTCTGGGGCGTGCTTGATGAATTTTCTGTGCGAATCATATTGTGCCGGAACGAGAATTCCACGGACTAAGATGTAATTGTCCGTATTTTTTAGTTCATCAATGGCTTCGTCTAATTCGGCAGGCGATATTTCAATTTTGTTTCTTCTAGATATTTGAGCCCTTGTTGGCTCTCGAAAAAATGATTTTTTCATAGGTATTAAGGAATTTTTGATTATTTAAAAGTTTTGTTAGTTGTAACTTTAAAGTAGATATAATAATAAGGTTTTTATAGGATGATTTTGTGGATTTTTCATGGGAAATGAGCATATTGTAATGCCTTTAGTTAGAGGAGTCCTTCACAAGAAACTGGAGGAGCTAGTTTTACAAACGATGACCAGGCCTGGATATGTTCCGCAGGAGGTTTTTGAAGCAGAAGAAATTGCAAAAAAGAACGGTTTTTTAGATATTCAAATTGGAATTGATGAAATTTTTAGGGATGTTGGAGCGATTCAAGTTAGAAGAACCTTAGAGAGGAGAGAAAATCAAAGAATTGTTAGAGAGGAAAGAGAAATGCAAAATTATTTTATTGCGGATAATGGAGCAAAGTTGAGCTTAATTGAGCAAGGGTTGCAGTATCAAAGCCATGAGAAAGTAACTCGTGCGGGAAGACTAGATATTGCAGCAAAGGACAGCAATGGGAAGAATGTTACTTTAGAGTTGAAAGCGAGAGATTATGATTCAAGAGCAGTCTTTTTTCAAATAATGAAATACATTAATGAAGATGAAACTGGCGGGAAACTGATATTTGTAGCTCCTGAAGTCAAGCCGGAATTATTTTTTGGATTAAGGCAGTTTGCTGACAGCGGAAGGATAGGGTTTTTTGAAGTTGAGAGAAATAATGGAGATTATTCTGTTAGAAGGGTTAGTGCAGAAGACTTTGAAACTCCTGCAGAGATTGACTGGAATAAAAGAGCGAGAAGAAAGGAAGATAGCGGGCTTGTGAGGGTTACGGCTGAGGTTTCCAGGAGGAATGGAAAAGGGAAGAAAGATAAATCTCCTTTGAAATTTGATGTTGTGAAGAGCGGCGAGATAACTGAAGAAGAAATGAATGATTTGAGGAATGAGATACAAACAATTCGTGAAAGTCGTTTTAGCGGTGGAGGGGAAATTGAACAAGGAAGTTTCCATAACGGAGAATTTAATTCAGAAGAATTTGATATATTGAGCTTGCTTGAGAAAATTGCCGCTGTTGCAGGCAAAGAAATTGTTAGACTAAATGGCGAAAAATATAGGATTCCTGAAATAAATTATCAGATTTTAGTTAATAGTTCGAATGTTGAATTAAGGCCCTACCCTCAAAGACCTTCATGGGATGAAGTTAAAGGTCTATTTGAAAGATTTTTTATGAATGATAGGAGGGAAGCTAAAATAGTGTATAAGTTTCTCAATTTTGCCAATCTTGGAAGCGGTAAAAAAAAATTAGACGATTTATTATCTAGGATTATAACATTATATGGACCCTTTACTGAAAAAGAAGCTCTTAGATTTAAGGTCGGAGATGATAAGCTGCAGTGTGATGCAACTTTAGAGAATAGGATTGTCTTGATTGATAGAGGGATTAAAGAATTAAGAGTAGCTTATGGTTTATTTTATTATTCGAGGGAACATAAAAATTTAGAGAGATTGCTAGCTAGACGAAAGAAGCTCGACCCTAATTCTGTCCTAAATGCCGCAATTGAGACTGCGCTGTCATGGGCTGACAAAGATGGCACTGAAGCATTGATTCAGGCCTTGCAACTAAAAAACGATAGAGCGAAATTATTGCATTGGGTCGATCCTAATTTAGCATTTATTTATATGACTAATTCGCCCGCAATTAATTATCTTTTTCAAGATAGAACTTTATTTGAAAGAGGCAAGATTGCAATAGAAGATAAGGAGTTGCGAGAGTTTATTAAAAACGACCAACAACTTTACAAAGAAATTCTTGAATTAATAGAGCCAATCCCTGAAGAAAAACCTTCCCAATTAGAAACTCGAGTTGTTAAAACCGAGGTTGAAATTCCTGCGAATGGATCTAGAGAAATTGTTCAACCTTCAAAATCAAATGGCAATGGGGAACCCCATTATCTTTCTAGAGTTTATAATGTAAAAAATTTGACGGGCGGAGCTAAGTTGCATCATCCATCGGATACAATGAAGGAAGCGCCACGAGCATTTGCAGAAGACGTTTTGAATAATGAGGCTTATTCTCCAAGTGTTAGAGAAAGAATGGCTGCTGCAATAAATCAATCTGGATGGTATTCAAAGGGATTAAGTGATAAGCAAGTCTTGAATTTCTTTGGAGATTTGAGGGTTTATGCAGCTCAAGGAAAAGTCCCTAACAAGACTGAATTGAAGGGATTGTTAGAAAATGCTTAGTGCGGAAGTTTTAAAAACCGCTTTTTTCTAAAACTAAAATGGCACAAGGAATGTATCATCAATTAAGGCAGGCGTGGAAAAAGCCTGATTCAGAAGTTTTAAGCAAGCGAATGATAGACTGGCGGGCTAGCGATTCCGTAGTAAAAGTTGAGAAACCGCTCAGACTTGATAGAGCTAGAAGTTTGGGGTATAAGGCAAAGACCGGAATTATAGTGATGAGAGTAAGAATTATTCGAGGAGGAAGAACAAGAAAAAGAGCAGGAGTAAAGGGACGAAAGAGCCGAAAGCAGACAATAAGAAAGACGCTTAAGATGAATTATCAGTGGGTTGCTGAGATTCGTGCGGCAAGGAAATATCCTTCACTTGAAGTTCTTAATTCTTATCCAATTGGAAAAGACGGAAAGCATTTTTTCTTTGAGGTTATAATGGTTGATCCCCAGAGACCTGAGATTAAGAACGATGAAAACTTGAAGTGGATTACAAGTGCGGAAAACAGGAAGCGAGCGGAACGCGGATTGACTTCTGCAGCTAAGAAGTCGCGAGGCCTGAGAACTAAGTCGCATTTCATGAAGACAAGGCCGAGCGGAAGAGCTTGGAAAAGAAGAGGAAAGTAGCAGGTTCGGATTTTTTTACTGGGATTTTATTGAAATCATAAAAAAATAATTATTTAGTGGTTCAGTTAAATTAATCTAAACTACAAATTGTTATCAATTATTAAATGAGCACTAATTATCAGAGCAAGATTATTATTGACAAGCAAAGAAAAATTAGATTGGGCATATTTAGTTATTATCTAATTTAGTAGTAACATATTATAGATAGTTTCTTAAATAAGTTTTTAGTTGATTTTTTATGAGTTGGTATAAAAGATTGAGGGAGGGCTGGCGTAATTATAAAATCAGCAGAGCAATGAAGCTTATTGAGAATGAGGGGAAATTTAGAGAATTGCAGGATAGAATCATAGCCCTTGAGGGTGTAGTAAAAGTTCGTGAGGGAGATTTGCAAAAGCTGGCTAGGGAGAGCGGAGAGGGGAGATTAGTTTTTGAGGCGAAGGTTCGAGAATCCGGAATTAAAGCTTCCCAATTGGAGGAGGAGCTAACTCAAGCAAAAGCTAAACTAAGTGAAGTAAACATTACGCATCAAAAATTAGCTGAAGATTATAAAAATTTGACGGAGAGAGCTAGCTTACTCGAATCTGGAAATGCAAGTATTTCTGTAAAATTGGCACTTGCAAAAAAGTTTGCTCTTGATTACAATGCGAGAATTAATGCATTAAGCGAGAATATCGCTGCACTTGAAAAAGAAAGGAATGATTTTGAGCGAAGAAAGAGTATGGAGCTTGAGTCTAGTTTAAGGGAGAGAGAAAGGGAAACTGTTATGGAGCACCGCAAGGGTCTGGAGGATTTGGCTAATAGTTACGGGGCTCTATTCAAGGAAGTTCTAGAAGGAGTTAATGAGGGCAATACGTTTCGAAGCCAGTTTTACTCTTTGATTCTGGAGTTTTATGAAAAAGATTCGTCTTTTGGAAAATCATGCTGTCTCTTTCTGGATAAAAATTTGACACCAGTTTATGCGACTCCAGGATATTGTAAGTTTTTTGAGATAAGCCAAGGTGCTAAATTTGAAGGGTTCCCGCTAAAGGAAGAAATTACAGAACAATCTAAAAATAAACCTGCCAATGTTTCTAGAAAATCTTTTGTTGCTGATTGGAAAGGAAATGAAAAAAGGAGACCTTGCAAGATTGACTTAAATATTAGGTATGTAACGAGCAGGGCAGGAAATTCTCTTGGAATCGTGGTTGAGTATAATGAGCATCGAGGCACTTTGGGAAAGATACTGACTTTTGGGGGAAGGAAGCCTGCTGTTGAAAGGTTGGAACCATTTATGGATAGAAGAGAAAGCCAGACAAAGGAAGGCGAATCTAGCTCTGAGCAGAGCTAGAGTTCTTATATTGCTCGTTCTTTTCTCGACGGGCTTTGTTTTCTGCGCATTCCGGATTAAAACAGAATTCCCATGGGCGTTTGGCCTTTCTAATTGCAAACAATTTTGGATACATGCAATGCTCGCAGTTTTTTTCTGATTTTTTAATCAGGGAGTTTGGCGGAAGTGAGAATGTTTGGGTGCAATTCGGATAACCCGAGCAGGCGACAAAATATTTCCTGATTTTTTTTGAATATAAAATCCTTAAGTCTCCTGTTTTGCATTTTGGGCATTTGTTTAAGGTATTTGCATTTGTTTGTACTTGACGAAGATCTTGGAGCCCTTTGAGGATATCCTTGCCGATTTCAATTTCTTTTGTTCTGAACTCTAGAGAAATATCTGTGATGATTTTTTTTGCTTCTTCTACGATTTTTTTCTCTTTTTCTTCTAAAACTTGCGGGGGCTCGTGCTTTTCTTGGTAATGCGATAGAATTTCCTCCATTTCTTCCTCCAATTTTCTAGTAAGATTCTCGTCAATAATTATTGGAGAGTATTTTTCAAGAGACTCAATTAGACTTTTGCCTAAGGGAGTGGCTTTAATTGAGGTTCCATCCAAGTAACCTCTGTCAAAAAGGGTATCTACAATCATAGAACGGGTAGCTTTAGTGCCGAGATTTTTTCTTTCCAGAGTTGAAATTAAAGAAGCTGGTGTGAATCTTTTAGGGGGCTGAGTTTCTTTTTGTTCAGTCTTGATTTCATCGATTTCAACTTTTCCTTTTAATGTTGGAACGTCTTTTTCCTGCAAGGTTGAAGGATAAACTTTTGTCCAGGCAGGATCAAGAACTTTTAATCCTGATGACTTGAAGTAAACTTCTGGATTATCTGTGGAGATTTTAACATTTTTATTTTCTGTTACCGCGTCATGATAAAAAGTTGAAATAAATCTTTTTACAATTAGCTCGTATAGTTTCTTGTCTTGGCCTTCTAGATATTTGAATTCTCCAGTTGGATAAATAGAAGGGTGAGCCGGATCTGATTTTTTTCCTTCGACTGGCTTTGAGCGGGAAGCCTCCTTGGCTTCTGGGAAGTTTTTTTCCAAAGACCTGAGAATGAGTTTTGGCTTGATTGTGTCCGGGATTTTTTGGGAGGAGGTTCGAGGGTAGGAAATCAGTCCGTCAAGATAGAGCTTTTGAGCTATTGACAGAGTTTGTGAAGGAGAGATTTTGTAAAGTCGATATGCCTCTTTTTGTAATGTAGTCAGGTCAAAGGGGTGAGGCGGCTGGATTTTTTCCTGAGAGATTTTTGTTTCGGCAACACCTTCAGTGATATTTTCAAATTTTGACAACTCAGATTTATCGAAAATGTCCTCCGGATATTTGAATAAGTGACCGTTTGATAGGGCATAAACGTTCCAGTAAGGCTCAGGCTTGAAATTATCAATTTCGCGCTCCCTGTCTACGATAATTTTAAGTGCAGGGCCTTGTACTCTACCAATTGACAGAATTCTGAATGAGCCTGAAGTTTTAATAGCCGACATTAAGGCGCGAGAGAGATTAATACCATAAAGCCAATCTAAAATATGGCGTGTTTCACCAGCGTATGCCTGCCCCCAGTCCAATTCCTTTAGTGCATTATTGAAGGATTCCTCTAACTCAGATTTTGTAAGAGTGGAATATTTCATTCTTTTTGCTGTTTGCCTATTAGCGATAAATCTTAGAACATTCCAGCCGATGACTTCACCTTCAATATCGTAGTCAGTTGCGATTATTATCTCTTCAGCTTTTTTCACAAGGCGCTTAAGCATCATGTAGTATTTTTTTGTAAAGGCAGAGGATTCTCGCTCAAATGATGGTCGCCATTCAATTTCAAATACAGGCCAGCCTTTTTGTCCTGATTTGTAGTTCAAATTGAATAGATGGCCGACGGCCGAGGCGACTATGATCTTCTTATTGTTTCTTTCAAGTTCAAAAAAATAGACACCGTCCTCTGAATATTTGTTGGCAGAGCCGAGCGCTTGGGCTATTTTTTGTGCTGATTGTGGTTTTTCTGTAATAATTAGTATTGAATCTTTTTCTGGCTGGATGATTTTTTCTGCAGATTTCTTATTACGGGCTGAAATTTTTCTCGGAGAGCGTTTTTTCTTTGTATCTAAAAGGTAGTCCGCAGGAACAGGTCTGCCAGGGCGCTCGATTATGGTCCGTTCTTCTATTGATGGCAGGGGTTTTGCTTGTTTCTCTATTGTTTTTTTTGCATCATCAATTGGAATGAATGATTCAACTGCCATTTTTAGAGATTATCTAGAGGACTCCTCACGTTTTTTATACTTTGCTGTGAAATCTGCGTGTAAATTTGAGTTGTTTTTATATCTGAATGTCCAAGAAGCTTTTGGATAATGCGCAAGTCAACTCCTGATTCTAAAAGATGAGTGGCGAAACTGTGGCGTAAAAGGTGAGGATAAACTCTTTTTTTGATGTTTGCTTTTTTTGAGGTTTTTTCAACAATTGCCTGGATAGTTGCAATTGTCAATTTGCCGCCGTGATTCGAAGGAAATAAAATTTCGCTTTTGAGAAGTGAGCAGTAAGAATTTAGTTCATTCAGCAAAGAGTCAGGAATTTTAACAAATCTATCTTTTTTTCCTTTGGCTAATTCTATGTGAATTAATTTTTCATCAAAATTTAAGTTCTCTTTTTCTAATGAAATAATTTCTGAAACTCGCAGGCCGCAGCCATACAGCAATTTTATAATTAACTTGTGTTTAATATTGTTTGTTGAATCAATCATCTTTTTGATTTCTTCTTTTGTTAAAACTTCAGGAATTGTTTTGTTTCTTTTTGGATTTGGCAGATTTAATTTTTGTTTTAATACGTTGGTAAAAAAGAATTTTATTGCAAAAAGGTCTTTTGAAACACTTGAAGAGTTTTTTATCTCAAGGGCTTTAATAATATAAATTTCTACAAGCTCTTTCGTTATTGAATTGCCATTTGCATATTCTAAAAGTTTTTCAACAGAAAATACATAGCTTTTAATTGTCTTCTTTGAATAATTTCTTAATTTTAGTTCTTTTTCAAGCTCTTCTAGCAATTTATCCATATTAGTTTATAACTCTAATATCTTATATAATTTGCTATATTAGCATATACAACCAAATTAATTTGGTTGTAGGGAGTGTTATATTCAATTTTGAAATAAGCCTAAGAAATTTATTGAAGCAAAAAGCCCTTTTCGTTAAATTAATAAACTTTAATCATTTTTATAAATAATATGGAAAATAAAATTCAGATATTCATTATTCATGGTGGGATGACTTTCAAAAATAAGAAAGACTATTTGCATTTTTTAAAAACAAGAGAAGTATCAATTGAGGAAAAAATTCGTTGGTCTGATAATTTTCTTAAAAAGAATTTAGGTAGCAATTTTGAAATCATCAAACCTCGTATGCCTTTGCAAGATAATGCAAAATATGAAGAGTGGAAAATCCATTTTGAAAACTTTTTCCCTCAATTGAAGAACAACATCATCTTAATTGGCTCATCTTTAGGAGGAATTTTTCTCGCAAAATATTTATCAGAAAATAAATTTCCTAAAAAAGTTCTTTCAACTTATCTTATTTGTCCGCCTTATGATAATAGTTTACCCGAAGAAGATTTAGTCGGTGGATTTAAGTTGAAATCTGATTTGTCTTTGCTCGAAAAAAATTCTAAAAATTTATATCTGATGTTTTCTAAAGACGATGATGTTGTTCCAGTTTCCCATGCTGAAAAATTCAGAAAGAAACTAAAAAATGCAAATATCATAATATATGAAAGTAAGAATGGGCATTTCAAAATATCTGAATTCCCAGAAATAGTAAAAATGATTAAAGCAGATGTTAAAAAGAGATAGGGCTTTTTGCTGATTCTATATGACGGCTTATTTCAAAACTCTAAAAATTTCCTTCGGAACGTTGCACTAATTTTTAGCCCTTCGGGGAATATAACAAGGATTATGAGGTTACGAAGTCTTGCAGACTTCTCCACCCAAATCGTGCTACGCACGACTTCTCATAATCCTGATGTTAATTGCAATCGAGAAAAAACTCTAATTTATTCAAGGGGCTGGGCTTTACTTCCTTTGTAAGCTCCTTCTGCTGCTGATTTTACTCCGAAAAGTTTTCTGCAACCATCCATATACCAACCCAATGTTGGACCAATAAATGGCGAGACTGTCGCAAGATATGTCGCTCCATTTTGAACTTTTTCCATATCTACTTTTCCCTCAGAAACTAAACTCCCAATCGCAACTGCTGCTGCATAAATTGGTACTTGGAAAGTGTTGAATGCAAGCAGGTCGACCAATGTTTTCCTTATTCTTCCACTTTCTTCATTTGTTTTTGTTACTTTGAATGCTTTTTCTCTCCACCAACCATATGGTCCACCTGTAACAGAATTCATAGCAGTTGCTGATGCCCTTGAAGCAACAATCCCTGCGAAATTTAATCCTGCGCAATAATCTAAAATACTTCCAGCGATTAATGAATATGATATATTTCCCGCAGTATCAACTAAAGCAACCTTCTTCGCAGAGGATTGTTTATTTTCCTCAATTCTTGCTTCAAGACCTGTTTCTACGGGATTATTATTTATCTCGCTCATTCTAATATAGATGGATGGTTTTCCTTTATAAACTTTTCTAATATTTACTACTACGTAGTTAATAATATATTCAGCCCAGCCCTTGATGTTTGAATATTATGGTGCTTCGCACTTGATACGAGTTTTTTCTCGACTTCTTCGGCTTCGCCTCGGTCACGCTGCGCTCTCGCTTATCGGCTGGGGGCAATTAACAGGAATTTAACGGAAAAATGCTCGGCTCGCATTTTTCCCAAATTTGATTTTTCAGCTCTGTTCCGCTTCGCTTCACGAGGGAAAATCAAACTTCGTTAAATTCCGATGTTAGGCGACATAATGCTCGGCAGACTTTGGTAATAAAAATAATAAGAAATAGTGCGGGGCTCTTGATTATTCTACTGGATAAATTGGTCGTTTACTCCCTGCTCCTTTTTTATTCATCTGAGAATTCTTTTTTCTAATCATTTCATCTAATCTTAATTCTTTCTCTGGAGAACCCCAAATCCCTGGCGTAAATGAAAACTGCAACCTATAAAATGGTGAATCAGGAAACTTCTCTCTCCACATTTTATATTGTGGTCCATTAGGATTTGGTTTCATCCACCAAATATTAACTCGCATTCCTAAATCAGAAACCCTATCTGCTAAATCAAAAGTTTTTTGGATTGATTCTTCTGTTTCTCTTTTGTCGTCATAACCAACAACTCCCACCATAAAGAATGCGTCAATATCAATATTTGGATGTCCTAAATATCCATCTCTTAATTCTTCTAAAACTACTTGAACTTCGTCTAAATTATGTGGTTTTCTGATTAATTCCTTTAAAGTTCTATCATCTCCGCTTTCAGCAGGTAAAGAATTTCTAACTCTAATTCCATTATCAGCCATACCTCTTAATTGTCTTAAAATTGCAAAATCATTATTATTCATTGATCTCACAGTCATTCCATTTGGAAAATAAACTCCTCTAAATCCTAACTTTTCTATCTCTTCTAAAATCTTAACTGCTAAATCTGTTTGTTCTGAAGTAAATCCCCCGAAATTATTATCTTCAATACTAATCGTTTGAACTCCACGAGATTTTAAATCACCTAATTCAGAAAAAATGTTCTCTAATGATCGCCTAATTAATGTTCTATCAAATCCATTATATTGGGTATGGCAAAAAGTACAACCTCCACCGCAACCTCTGGAAGTGTGCATTACTCCATATGGAGCATAATCAACAGGTCCAGTATGAGATTGATTAATTGCACTGTAGATATCTTTACCTTCTCTTCTAGCAAATAAATCCCTCGTTGGTAAAGATAAAGTAGATAAAGATTCTTGCGTTACTCTTACTGGTTGTGTTGTTACAACTTTGCCATCTCTTAAAAAAGAAATTCCAGGAACAGCTTCATAATCTCCACTTCTTTCTATTGTCCTTAGTAATTCATAAACAGATTCTTCTCCTGAACCAATATCTCTTCCAGTTATTACAAAATCAGCAGGAATTTTTTCAACTGGTAAACCCTCTAAAATTTCTTTATGCACCAATGATGCTTCTGAACCTCCCAAAACAAGAGGACAATCATAACTTTCTTTAATTCTCTCAACTAACTTTTTTACATAATCATGATCTGTTGACAAACCCAAACTAACACCAATTACATCTGGTCTAACTTCAGCAACTCTTTTTACTACCTTTTCAGCAGGCAAACCAGTAACTCTTATTCCTTCTCTTTTATCTTCAAAATAACAATCATTTCCCTCAGCTAAACTATCAAAAAGAACAGGATTCCAGCCAGCTCTCGCTACAGAATTGAAAACATAAGCTAAGCCCATTGGCGGCTGTGGTCTTGCTGTCTGTCCATACAGAGTTACTTGAGGTCCAACTATCCCTAAAAACGTTTTTTCTGTCATTACTCAAAAGTTTAGAACCACTCAATAAATAAAATTAATTATTCAATTATCATATAAAACAGAAATATTTATATATAATAGTTCCCTAAAAGATTAAAATATGGCTTTAGACTTAAAAGACAGAAAAATTTTGTACGAAATGGATGTTAATTGTAGACAACCTATTAGTGAGATTGCTAAAAAAGTTAGACTAAGTAAAGATACTGTTCTTTATAGAATAAGAAAGTTAGAGAAAGATAATATTCTTTTACGTTATCAAGCATATATCAATCACGGCAAATTAGGGTATATAAGTGCAAGAATAAATTTCAAATTACAAAATACTACTCCCGAAAAAGAGAAAGAAATAATTGAATTTATTCAGAAGCAACCATTTGTCGGATTTTTTGCTAGCGTTGAGGGAAATATTGATCTTGTCATTTGGGTTTTAGTAAAAACAGTCAACGAATTAAACGAGTTTTGGGAAGTTATTACAAAAAAATATATCAATAACATTGAAAGAACAGAAATGGGGGTTTACACTAAGATAGTTCATTATCCGAGAACATTTTTTCTTGACAATAAAAGAAATACAAAAGAGATGGTCTTAACTTCAGTAGAACCTCCTGAAAAAATAGACAAAACAGATTTAGAAATAATTAAGATTTTAACAAAAAATGCAAGAGAAAGTATCGTTTCTATTGCTAACAAACTAAAAATATCTACTAAAACAGTTTCCTCAAGAATTAAAAGTCTAGAAAAAAGACAAATAATCAGGGGGTATACTGCTTTATTCAATATGGAAAAATTAGGATTTGTTTATTACAAAATTTATTTTGACTTTCAAAATACCTCTCCTGAAAAACTAAAAAAGTTAGACGGATTTATTGTTAATCACCCAAACATTGTTTATCGTGATTATGTAATAAGCGGTCATTCCTGTGAGATTGAAGTTCAAGTAAAAAGCGAGAAAGAATTAAGAGATCTTATTGATGAAATGAAAAAAGAATTCTCTTCTATTATTAGGAGCTATGAAGTATTACACTATTTCAAAGAGCATAAGATGTTATCTATGCCTTGGGTAGATTGAGCCCGGCACTTGTGGGATATTATTATTGATGTAGTCTGCCTGTGCCTTACGCTGCGGAAAACTTCGTTTTCCTTGGGGACGCTGCGCTTTCGTCGCTACGCTCCTCACCCTCGCTTAACAGCAACTATGCGGAAAGTCCCTCAGCTCGGGACATTTCCCAAATTCTTTAATGTTCCTCCGCTTCGCTACGGAACTTAAAGAACTTCGCATAGTTGCGATGTTATGTCCAATCAGAAATCAACGCTAATTAGCGGAGGGGGCAAAATACCAATTATTCAATCAGAAGCTTTGACTATCTCAGCATAATAAGGATCTGTCACGCCACCGCTTGAATTCCAATCTGGATCAGTAGGCAACATTTTTAATCCATCTATACTTTCAAGAGCACTACCTAACTCGATTAATTTAGCAGGACTTATCAATAAAACTCCTTGAGGTCTTAATATTCTAGATGCTTCCTGGAGTCTTAGCAGTAGTTTATCTTTGTCTGTATTAAAGTAGAAATTTCCATAGGTAGAATAGATTACATCAAATTGTTCACTTTGTAAATGACTCTCCTCAAATATTGCTTGTACTAAATGAGAATCATTTCTGAATACTGGGGGTATGTATAAATCAAGTCCATATGCATCAATCCCTGCATCAATTAAATCCCTAACAAATGATCCATTCCCGCAATCCAAGTCCAAAACTTTTTTACCTCTTAGATTTGCAGGATTTAACCACCTATCTGGATAATACTTTCGATTTTCATCATTTGTACCGCGGAGATATTCTAATTCTCTTCCAGTATATGGAAAATGAGCAAATTCGGTTGGTTTACCAGTTCTTTTGTGGATTAATTGCATACTTCCCTCTCCAAATCCTGTTGGTACATGAAATTCTGCCATACTTAATCTTGCTTCTAAACTATTAGCATATAGAATAGTCTCAGAATCATCTGTTAGTTCAACTACTTGAAACCCCATAGGTTTTTTTTTCAAATTTAATTCCATTATTTCTGCCCATATACCCTATTGTCACTAATAAGTAGTATATAAATGTTGTGGTATTTTGCCCCTTAATTCTTTTAAATCATATAGGGTTTTTATATATGAAATGTGCTATTTGATTCTGGTCCTTGATGTAATGAATTCGCTCATCCGATAGAACTCTTTCTTTTATGGTATTTCGGACACAATTTTTTTCATGCTCGCGTATAGGAAAGGGATTTAACAGGAAAATAACAATTCCAGAGCTTTTCAGACTTTTCCGTCCAAATATTCATTGGCGATTTGCAAAATTTAAAAAACAAATTACTTCTTTGTGACTTTTTCTTCTTTCATTACTTTTTTTGCAATCATAAAGACTACAAAGGCTATAATGATAAAGTTAATTAATTCACCCAGGAAAGCTCCCCAGCTTATTACTATTTTTCCGAGTGTGAATTTTGCGGTTTGCCAGGCCCCTCCAGGAATGAATGGAGTGATAATTGGCATAATGATATTGTCAACAAGAGACTTGATAAGAGCAGTTGAGGCGACACCCATAATGAATGCTATTGCCAGCGCAACTACCTTGTATTCCTTCAAAAACTCTAGAAATTCTGAGATCATTCCCATTTTAATTAAATGGAATTATAATTTTTAAATCTTTCTTGGGCAAGTTTTTAACCGAATATTATAATCTGGCAAAAATTCTAACCTCTTTATCTTTCTCTAATCATTTATTATTCAATGGGTTGTTACGTTATTTTTGATAGTAATAGGAAATAAAATTATTTTTTGTATTTTCTTTATTATCTCCTAAACAGCAAATCTCTCTATTTTTTTAAATGATTTTCTGCAAGTTTGCGGAAGGGGTTTCAAGTATAATTGGTAGAAGTAAAGTTAGAATGTTATTTCATTAGAGACATTTTATAAATGGCGCGAAATAGTACTGTAAATGAGAGTTGATAAGATTGACAAGAGGATTGTGGTGACTTCGAGACACTTTTACAAACTGTTTGCAAGGATTGCGCTTTTTGTTGTGTTTTTTTGGTTTGGGATTTTGAAAGTTCTAGGCGAGAGTCCGGCAACGCCTTTAGTTGAGAAATTGTTTAATGCGACTATTAACTTTATTTCTTTCAACAATTTTATTATAGTGTTTGGAGCTTTTGAGATGTTAATTGGAGTATTATTTTTAATTCGAGGAGCAGAGAGGGCTGTGTTCCCATTGCTTGCGATTCATATGCTGACAACGATAATGCCTTTGTTTTTGCTGCCCGACGCCACTTGGAACGGATTTTTGGTACCTACGTTGGAAGGTCAGTATATTATCAAAAATCTGGTGATTATAGCTTTAGCTTTAGTAATTGTTGCGCATTTGAAGTATTTTCACGAGAAGGGAAATGAGAAGGACTAGTTAAATCTCAATAATGGCGCCGTTTCTTCCAACGTTAATAACTCTAGTGGAGCCGATTAGCTCATCGGCTCCCTCGGCTTCGTGGATATGTCCGTGAATCAACAAATCGGGCTGAAATTTTTTTATAGCTTTAGTGATCGCGTCGCTGCCTGGAACACCGGAAAATTCTGATAAACTGCCGGAAGGGTGCATATGAGTCACCATTATTTTTTTTTCGATGCCTTTTAATTGCGCGTGCGCTTTATCAAGTGCTGAAAGAATTTCTTTTTGTGTCACTCTTCCAGGTCCTGGCGAGTCTTCCGCTCCGCCCGCGCCAAAAAAACCTACATTTTCGTAAATTGCGGAGTATCCATGGATGTTTTTAACCCCGTAGAATTGGGCGAGAAAATCTGTAGTGGCAAATGAGTCCCAGTTTCCTGGGAGGATTAGGACGCGCTTGTTCTTTTCCTTGAAAGGTTTTATAATGTTTTTTGTATCAACGAAGCCGGTGAT
>CAYZNI010000006.1:0-29329 GCA_964479755.1 Candidatus Woesearchaeota archaeon | reverse complement strand
TTTAAAAATTACCTTAAAGAAAAATTGGGTAAAATCTTAACTAAAAAATTTTTTATGATTTTAATAGGTTCTCGAGCCTTGAATGTTGGTGAAAAAAAGTCAGATTACGACTGCTATTTAATTGCAGATAACAAATGCCATGATAAAATAGCTAGACACTTTATTAAAAATAATTGGTCATTGAACAATAAAGCTATATGGGCTAATTTTACGGATTTTAAAAACTCTCCAATGACTAAAGAGGTAGTCAAATGAAAATCATCATCCTGGACTCAGGCATACTGATCAATCTATCACTTAATGGATTGCTCTATATAATTCCCGAACTTAAAGCTAAAACGGGAGTAAGGTTTATGATAACTCAAGATGTAAAATATGAAACTATAGACCGCCCAATACATGTTCCAAGATTCGAACTTGGAGCAATCCGCGTAGAAGAAATGCTTCTAAGTAAATTTATTGAGCTTCCTGAAGAATTTGGGATTTCGAGCCCGGACATTGCAAAAAAACGCGATGAATTTATGCAAATAGCAAATCATTCTCTTTTTTCCGACGGAAAATGGCTGCAAATAGTTAGCAATGCTGAAGTCTCTTGTCTCGCAGCAAGTTTTCTTTTAACACAGAATAAAATAGAAAATATGATTGGAATCGATGAAAGAACCACAAGATTATTGGCGGAACGCCCAGAAAGCCTTTCCGATTTAATGTCAGCTAAGCTTCACGAAAAAATTAAACTCGATAAAAGCAACTTAGTAGTATTCAAGGATTTCAGGTTTGTCCGCTCTACTGAATTAGTTTACGTTGCATTCAAGAAAGGAATCCTCAAGCTACACGACCCCAAAACGCTCGAAGCAGCTCTCTTTGCTACAAAATATCATGGCTCCTCCGTTTCGTTTGAGGAAATTAGGCAGCTTAAGAGATTATAATTAGTGAACCGGGTGAAATCCTCCGCTAGACAAGGGGTTACATCTAACTATTCTTCTTGCTTCCAAAACTCCTCTTCTAAAATCTCCGTACCTATCAATAGCTTCTAAAGCATATTGCGAGCAAGATGGAGTATAGCGACAAACATTTCCAAATTTATTTATAATTTCTGGTCTGATATTTCTTTGATAAGAATTAATTAAACTAACTAAAAGTCCTCTATCTTCCTCGCTTTCTCTATGAAATATGTTTCCATGAGTGCAGGATTTATATACAGCATATGCTATAAATCTCCAGCAACCTAATCCTATACAGGCCATTAATGGGCTTCTTGCACCATTGTCAATGCTTTTATCAAAAATATCTCCATTGAAAACCTCAATAACCTTTTTTTCTGGTCTTAAAATTCCAGCTTCTCCGCTTTGAGAAAACAAAAATAAATGAGAATCCCTCTGACTTTTATTTTTCATATCTAAGAATATTTTTTCTGGTTAAATACTTTTAGGTAACTTGGGCATCAATTTCCCTATATAAACTTTAAGAATTTCAATTCTGAATTTTTTATTCTTGGTTGGCTTAAAAGCTAAAACTTTAGTTATGCAAGGAGGTAAAAACAAATGAACAAAAAACAGGCACTTCTGAATGATGAGATGACTCAATGGTCAGAGCACCTTAATCAGGACGAGATGTTCATAATGGAATATCTAATAAGCTTTGACAGAAAGTCAACTCAAGAATGGTCAGATGAAGATCTTTGGAACTTCAACTGAAAAAAGTCATTTTCTTTATATTTTTAATTTATATTATGTGAATAAATGCCAAAAAAAATAATTAAGCCATAAATCAACAAGCTAATAAATATCAATTACTAGATAATAAATGGCAAAAGTGTCAGTTGACCAAAAAACCTGCATAGGCTGTGGTTCATGTGAAGCAATTTGCTCAAACGTTTTCTTCATAAAAGAAGGAAAGTCTGAGGTCAAAATGCTAGAAATCTCAGGAGAAATCCTTGAGCTGGCTAAACAGGCAGAGGAGGCTTGTCCTGTTGGTGCAATTAAAGTTACCGATAATGCAAAAGTTTAAAGTTTTCTATTTTGGCAACCCTTACATCAAAGAAGATTCTCTCGCAATAAAAATTGCAGAAAAAATAAAAAATGACTTCCCCGAACTGGATTTTAAGCACATTCAAAACACGTTTGAACTAATTGACGAAGACCTCTCAAATTCTTTAATCCTAGATGTCGCAAATTCAGTTGAAAAAGTAACTCTCCTAGGTACAGAAAATCTAAATTACTCGAGTCTTTCAACAACACACGATTTTGATTTAGGTTTTTTCCTCAAACTTACAGACAGAAAAGCAAATATCATCGCAATTCCCCTAAATTCCAGTATTGAGACATCTATTGCTGAAGTAAAAAAAGCCATTAATCAGTTTCTTTCCAGTCAACATTCAAAAAATGGGTAGAGCAGGAGAAACAAGGATCATACGCTCTAATTAATTTCTCAACTTCCGAAATTATCTTTTGCTTTCCGGCCTTTTTCTCCAAGAGAAGGTCGACATAATCTTTAATGTCTATTTCAATCTGGTTTAAGTTCTGTGCAGTAGGAGTAATAATATTGCAGTAAACTACCTTTCCATCTTTTACTTCATATTCATGGAAAAGTGTCCCTCTTGGAGCCTCAACTGCAGCAACGCCTCTCCCGCTCTTGTTGGAATAATCAAAAGCCCGAGGCTCGTCTTTGTTTTTTTCCAACTCTTCTAAAAGATTTATCGCAATATTTATTGAAGAATAAGTTTCAATTGCCTGTGCAACATTGTTCATAAATGGATTCTTCAAGGGCAATTTTATTTTAAATTTTGCAATTAACTTTTTAGTTTCATCATCCAGAACATCTGCGTTATTGTTAATTCTTACAAGGGAGCCTGTCAGGTAACTTTTTCCTTCGTGCATTACAAACTTCGAAGTGGCATATTCTTTGATGTTTTCAGTTAAATGCTGCTTATAGTCTTCTGTATTTATAGTTCCGCAGTCGGAAATTATTTTTCCAGAAGAAAACGCATATTTGTCTTCCTCCCGCAAGCACAAGTATCTAGTCTCTTTCTCAAAATCAGGATACTCAAGGCTAAGAAATAATTTTAATGTTTTTTCAGCCAAGGGTTTAATCTCGGTTAGTTCTTTTTTCAAATCCGAGAAATCAACTGTTCCTGTGTGAAATTTTACAAAAGGATGCAGTTCTCTTCCGCCTATTCTGGCGACAATTTTATTTCCCGCTCGGACAATTTTCAGCGCATCATCAACTTCCTGCTTGTACTGGCGCGCCATTGTTATCGCAGAATATCCCAAATAATCCGGAAGAGCCAAAAAGTAAAGATGAGTTGCATGGCTTCTTATTCTCTCTCCGATAATTAAAATATCCCTGATGATTTTCTCTCTTTCTGTTGGAGTTATTCCCATCGCTTTTTCAAGTGCGGTGATTGCGACAACACCATGTGCCGAGCTGCAGATGCCGCAAATTCGCGAGACGATTTCTTGTATATCAATAACATATTTTCCAACGACAAGCCCTTCAAAAAACCTTGCTCCCTCCTCGGCTTCTAACTCGCAGCCTTTAACCTTGCCTTTTTCAATCTGCAGTGCTAAACTCGCATGTCCTTCAATTTTGCAAATATGATTTAACTCTATTTCTCTAACCATGTTGAAACTTTTTCTTCCTCCTCTTCAAAAGATAACCCTGCAAATGTTTCCATCTTGTCCTGAATTTCTTTTTGTTCGTGGCCTTTTTCTTTCAATGTGTTAATAAAAGAAACATAATTAGCATCCTTTGTCGGTCCGCGGCAGCCATAACACCCGACTTTATTTGTGGGACAAATTGCATCACAGCCGCCCATCGTCACAGGCCCTAGGCAGATCTCGCCCTCTTGAAGCAAACAGACATTGCCTCTCTTCCTGCATTCAACACAAACCGGGCTTCTATAATTCTTAAAAATTTTCCCGCTCAATATTGAAATTACAAAATCCATAATCTCTTCCTTGCTTGGCGGACATTGCGGAAGAAAATAGTCAACTTTAATATGTGCACTGATTGGAGTAGGTTTCTCTGATTTCAGGTGGTCAATTTTTGGATAGACCATTCGCATGATTTTGTCTTCATCATGAAAATTCTTTATTGAAGGCACGCCTCCGAAACAAGCACACGAGCCCAGCGCAACTACTGTCTTTGACCTTTCTCTGAGATTATTCAATAACACAATGTCTTTATCAAACACCACAGTTCCTTCAATAAAGACAATATCGAACTTGCCTCGATACTTGTCTTCCTTAATTAAAGGAAAAGACTCAATATCAAATATTTCATTTAATTTTTTAAAACTGTCCTCATAAATAACGCTTAATAAGCAGCCAGCGCATCCGGCAACTCCAAAAAATCCTGCTTTTAGTTTTTTACTTTTCTGCTTCATTTTCAATTTTCTCCTTTATCATATCATATCTGAATACTGGTCCATCATGGCAGACATAAACATCCTCAATCAAGCATCTCCCACAGCTTCCCAGCGCGCATTCCATTCGCCTCTCCATATTCCAGTAAATGTTGCTGTTGTCTATTCCAATCTCGTTTAATTTCCTGCTAACAGCCTCCATCATTGGTTCGGGTCCGCAAAGAACAGCAGCCGTATTTCCTGGGCTTTTAATGTCGCTCCAAATTAAATTAGCAACTGGACCTTTTCTTGCTCCAACTTTTTTATTCTCACCATCAAGAGCAAGTTCAATTCTAAAAATCTTCTTCCATCGGTTTATTCTGTCTGCTAAAAGTATGTGCCTTTCATCCCTAAAAGCGAAATAAATCGAGACTTCTCCAAACTTTTCTCTGTTTTTCTCCAGATATTCAATTAGCGAGGTTATCGGAGCCATTCCAGTACCTCCGGCAACTAATACTAAGTTTTTCCCCTTCAATTTCTCAATATCATATCCGTTCCCATAAGGACCGCGAATGAATAGGTTGTCTCCTCTTTTTAGTTTGAACAAAGAGCCCGTTACATTTCCAACCCTTCTGACTAATATGTCTACATAATTCTCAGAAAATGAGCAAGACGCCAGTGCGCTCTCGCCTTTTCCAAGTAAAGAAACTTGGAAAAACTGGCCTGGAAGTGGGTTCATATCAGTTTCGACTCTGAACATTTTAACTTCTGGCGAATATGATTTTATGTTCTTAACTTTGAACTTTCTTGGTTCGTATGCCATTATCGGTCCTCGCCTTTAATTTTATTTATCGTATTCACCCAGTCAATTTTTGGAGGGCAAACTCTTAAGCACCTTCCGCAACCAACACACATATATCTGTTGAATTTATTCTTGTAAAATACAATTTTATGATAGACAAAATGTTTGAATCTCGAGTCTCTGGATTCCCTGAATACTTTTCCTCCACTTACCTCTGTGAAGCTTTTCAATTGGCAGGATGTCTGCTTTCTTACTCTCTTGCCGGATTTTAAGCTCAAATCTTCAATATCTTTTATGTCAAAACAATTGCAAGTTGGACAGTATAAAGTGCAAGCTGCACAACTTAGGCACTTATCAACATCAGACTTCCACTCTTTGCTCTTGTAGTCTCCATAAATATCTTTATTTGGAAGTTTTTTAGTGTTTTTTATTTTTTGTATTACTTCTTGCTCTGCATTTTTCAAATTTTTTACTAGATTCCCGCCTTTCTCTGAGCCAATTGAAATATAATAGTTTTCACCCTTTGAGTAAAAAAACAAGTCATAATAATCAACTAGCTCCATTGAGTTGCAAAAGCAATATTCGTCCGGGGAATCGCAATGAAATCCGATTAATACAGAATTTTTTCTTTTCTCAAGGTAAAGCGGATCAAACATTACCTTGTCCAGCACTAAGAGAGAGTTTAAATCACATTTTCGCATACCCACAATAAAAGCAGGCTTATTAGTTTTCTTAGAATCTATAATTTTTTCGTTTTCAAACTCAAATAAAACCTCTCCTTCAGGAATGAAATATTCTTTAAGAGGCATTAATGTTAAACTGCCTAAGCAAAGTTCCTTAGGGTCATTAATTGTTTCAAACCGGGTAATCTCTTTTTTCACTGGGCCGATTACTTCGCCTTTTTTCATCAGACCTCTTATGAAACTCTCCAGTTTATCTTTTTGCAAAATTTTTTGCATTTTCCCTCTTTTATAATTTTATTAAAACAATTGAACTTTTTAAATCTCGCTTTTTGTCACTTAACGATTCCAACTTATGGTTTGAAGTTTTTTGACATAATAATTACAAATGAATTAATAAGGGCTTTAATCCACCCAAAAAAAATATAAAAGAAGCTGTTCGAGATCGTCAATATTTTAATAATTTTAAAACCGATTATTTAAAAGATAATTACAAAAGAAAGACCCTGTGTTTTCAGATAGAAATAAATTTAAACTCGAATTTCCATTTTGAAATATGCACGAAGTAGCGTTTACAAGAGCAGTTATAAAAGACTTGGAGTCTGTCAGGGACAAGTCCAAGGAAGTTTCAGAAGTAATAATCGAGCTGGGCGAGCTTGTAGGAATAGAAGACCATCACCTTCTGGAAGGACTAAATGCAGTCAGCCCTCTTAAATTCAAAATAACAAGCAAAGAATCCTGGATAAAATGCCCTTGCGGCTACGAGGGAAAAGCTGAAATAATTGAAAGACTCCACGACCAGGTGATTTGGAAATGCCCTTGGTGCGATGATCCTATTGATGTAATGGAAGTAATAGAAGGTGATAAAATAAAAATATCCAAAATAATCTACAAATAAAATGTGCTTCGCAGTCCCTGGAAAACTAATTTCAATTGAAGAAGGTAAATACATTATAGACTATGGTGTTGAAAAAAGGGAAGCAGTTGCCAGTGCAATTGATGTCAAACTCGGCGACAATGTTTTGATTTCAAACAAGGTAATTATTAAAAAGTATTCAAAAAAAGAAATGAAAGAATTTATTGAATTGGCAAAATGAGCAAAGAATTTAGTGCAGTTCAAATTTTTATGAAATATGCTCTCCCTTGTGTAGCTCAGAGAACAAAAGACGGGAGATTGCCAAAAGATTTTTATGCCCCATTTGAAAAAGATTGCTTGCTGGGCAAGGAAAGAGAGAAATCAGATCTTGAAAAAATGTTTAAAACAGCATTTGATTTGATAGCAATTC
The DNA here is from genome assembly GCA_964479755.1 of Candidatus Woesearchaeota archaeon. Lineage (GTDB taxonomy): Archaea > Nanobdellota > Nanobdellia > Pacearchaeales > GW2011-AR1 > UBA73. The sequence goes on along the minus strand of CAYZNI010000006.1, from coordinate 22,219 downwards.
TCGCGAAAAAAAAATCAAAAGATGTTTGGGATTGCTCCATTATTACAGAATATTGGAGGGTTGCTCACAATAAATTTATTGATGAGGGCAAGGGTGAATATAATTTAGCACCTAAAAACATAAGAGAATTTTGCAAAGTTCACCACGTCCAAGTATTGGCTAATGAATCAGGTTACTTGGTAGTAAACCTTAATGGAAAAAGTGTTAAAGTTAATCCAATTCTAATTCCAGATGCGAATAAAGGAGATACAGTTACAATACATCTTGGATATGCGATAGAAAAAATCCAGAATGGCTAATGAAATAAATAAAGACTCAAAAATCAGTGAAATAATATCGGCAAATCCCCAAGCCATTGAATTGCTTATGGGTCACGGCCTAAATTGTGTCGGTTGTGCTCTTTCATCTTGGGAAACTCTTGAGCAAGGCGTCCAAGTTCACGGAATGAGCAAAAAAACTTTGAATGTAATAATCAAAAAACTTAATTCTTTGCCTAAAACCAAAGTTCATGAAAATGAAATTCTCTCCTTTACAGACCGCGCTATTGAACAGCTTGCAAAACTTACAAAAAATGCGGAAAAAAGCATAAAATATCTAAGAGTTGCAATTTTCAATTCAGATTTCGGACTAAGATATGGTTTTAAATTTGAAAAAAGAAAAAAGAAAACCGATAGGTTAATTCGAAATTCAGTTCTTCCTTTTATTATCGATGGAAAAGACGCAGAAAAACTAAAAGGCTCTAGGCTTGACTACCTAAGTTTCATCCCCGGAACTGGGTTTAAAATATACAAAAATGCAATTTAACTACCAAAATATTTATCTTTATAAAATCTTATAAGCTGCTCAACTTCGGGCAAACAAGCCTTGTTGCTCACTCCCACCTTTAATTTGTGCTGAACCTTCTCCAATGTGTCTGCTCCTTCAAGTATTGCTTCTTCAATATCTTTGTCAGTTATTCCTGTTTCTTTATCCACAATTCTTGACCCTTCAATGATCATTCTATTTACTTGCCCCGACTTTCTAAAATAGTCATTAATTGCTGCCCTCAACGCTTTGTCTCCCAAGACAGAACAATGGAATTTTCTCGCCGGCAGGTCTCCAAGTCTCTTTACAATGTCTTGTGGCTTGATTTTCAAAGCATCTTCAATTTTCATACCTCCATTCTCGCTCGCCATTACTGAGAGCATTGATGTTGAGGCCAATGCAGACGCGCATCCAAAAGTCTGCCATTTCATTTCCTTGATTTTATCCTCAGAGCTGTCAACTTTTATCCATACTCGCATCATATCTCCGCAAGCCGGACTTCCAACCATTCCCACACCGTCAGCCTTGTAAGTTTCAGCTTTTTTTCCATCAAGGAAATTTTTCGGCTTGAAAAAGTGCTCTTTGACAGTTTCAGTGTAAAACCACTTCTTGGAGTCTACTTTGGCCTTGACATCGGCATGCGTTTCAAAATTTGCGCTAGCTGTTTCCACCATTACGTGTAATGCTCCATGTTTAGATTGACAGGCGACATATTTCTTAATTCCTCAATAATTCCAGGCAACACCTTTAAAACTAAGTCTAAGTCTTCTTTTGTTGTTTTTCTTCCTAATGTGAATCTCATGCTTCCATGTGAAGCTTCGTAGGGCAGGCCAATTGCCGCAAGTACATGGCTTGTTTCAAGGCTCTGCGAAGTACAAGCCGAGCCTGTTGAAGCATAAATTCCGTATTCATTTAAATGAAGAAGCATGCCCTCGCCTTCGCAATCCAAGAATGATATGTTAACATTATTTGGCAATCTTTTACTCGGATGCCCATTCAATCTGCTCTTCGGAATTTCCAATAGTTTCTTTACAAAATACTCCTTAAGCTCGTTTAGCATCGCGTTATTTTCTTCCATTTCCATTTGAGAAATCTCAAGCGCCTCTGCCAGTCCAACAATTCCCGCAACATTCACAGTGCCGTTTCTCATTCCAAATTCCTGCCCGCCTCCGTGAATCAAAGGATGAATTTGAGTTCCTTTCTTGATATATAGAATTCCAACTCCTTTAGGACCATATATTTTACTTCCATTTATAGATAATAAATTCACATTTAATCTTGTCGTATCCAGGGGCAAAGTTCCAGCAGCCTGGCACGCATCAGTATGAAAATAAATTCCTTTAGACTTTGCAATTCTGCCTATTTCCTCAATTGGTTCAATTGTTCCAATTTCATTATTGGCATACATTACTGAAATAAGAATCGTCCTATCTGTAATTGCTCTTTCAACCTCTGCAGGATTTACAACTCCGTACTTGTCTACATCCAAATAGCTAACTTCAAAACCTTGCTTCTCAAGGTAAGCGCACGTTTCCAATACTGCGTGATGCTCAATCTTTGTCGTTATTATATGATTTCCCTTCTCTTTGTTTGCAAACGCAACTCCTTTTAATGCAAAGTTAACGCTTTCAGTTCCTCCAGATGTGAATATAATTTCTTTAGGTGAGCAGTTAAGTATCTTGGAAATTTTTTCCCTCGCATCGTCAACTGCATCTTTTGCCACCTTGCCTTTTGAGTGAAAACTGCTTGGATTACCATACTCCAGAGTCAAATACGGAATCATCACTTTCAGAACTCTCTCATCCAATTGAGTTGTCGCCGCGCTGTCCAAATATACCTCTTTCATTAAGTTTTCACAAGATTTCCAAATTATTTAAATTCTTCTAGAAAATAAGCGCAGTGCCCTTGAGCATTTTTGGTTCAGTTTTTGGAGAACTAATATGAAAGCCTATTTTTTGAGTTCATCAAGTTTATTTTTCAAATCTTTATATTCTTTCATATAGAGTTCTAAAGTTGGTTTCAGGTTTTGATTTAACTCGTACTCTGTTAGAGAAGCATAATATTCTAGTCTGTTTTTAAGGCTAATATTAATTGGGGGAAGTCCGTGTTTTATTAGAATTTTGTTCAATAATATTCTTCCAACTCTCCCATTTCCATCCCTAAATGGGTGAATATTCTCAAATTGGTCGTGCACAACTGCTCCTAGAACTATCGCAGGATATTTCGTTTTGTTTTTTTCATACCATTTTACAAGTTCCTTCAGCAAATGATTTATTCTTGGTTGCGGAGCACCTTCATGCACAATATTCCTATTGCTATCCATAATTACAACTTCTTCTCCTTTTTTTCTTAATTTACCAGCGAAGTTTTTTGAGTTTTGAAAGACAATTTTATGTATTTTTTTTATTAGTTCAATCGATATATGCTCTTTAGATTTTCTTATAAAACTTATTGCCTCATCTACGCCATAGGTTTCTGCAATATCCTCTTTGGACTTATCTGGCCACTTGTCTTCCTCTAATATATCCTTTACTTCTTTTTGGTTTAACTTTGATCCTTCAATAGCATTAGTATTATAAGTAAAGATTTCAGAGAAAATCTTCCATTCTTTTTCAGATAAATGAGATACTTTAACAGGTATTTCGGATTCAATTTTTCTAATTGAGCTTATTTCTTCCTCCGAAAGTTCAATCTTTAAGGGATCTCCAATAATCTTGTATTTATGAATTTCCTCCAGAATTAATTTTTCTGCGATTTCTAGTCTTTTTTTTAGCTCTTCTGGTTTTAAGTCTACGCCGAGGTATTTCCTGAACTTGTGAACTCTAGAGCCTTCTCTGTATGAATGCGCTAGATAGTACTTAGTTTTTTTTCCTGATTTTCTTTTATCTATATGCATAATATTAATTGGGTGTCTACATATTTAAGTCTTTCTGATATTTTGTCTACATTTAATGATATTTGTAGTCACCTGTAGACAAAGAAAAAACGTATTTTGTCGACGGTGTTATCGAACTGGGCGCGGAGCCCTTTAGGACTTTAGGTGATATTTTTAGAGAATTCGGATTTGTCGTCGTTATTTGCTAATCTGTCTAGTAAGTAATCTATTCTTTTTATAATTAACTGAAATTCTTCTTCTCTGATTACCACATATTCTTCTTTGTCTATTTCCATTTTATCTTAATCTTAGTAGTTTATTTAAACAATCGGATGAAAAACCCATAGAAAAAAACATATAAAATTTTATATGGATTTTTCAGTGGAAAATTAAGTGGAATTTTCCTCAGATTCTATTTAAATTAATCAGTTCCAAAGAAACCATGAAAAAATTAAATTTGGCTTTGATGACTGCGATTGCGTCTCTGCTGATTGCGTTGCCATTTGTCGCTGCGGCGATGAATTTTGGCAATCCAAGTTCAGATGACATAAACACATTCAACAGCATCTTAGCTCCTGTGATGAAAATTTACAACCTTGTAAAATACACAGCCACAGGAATCGCGGCTTTGGTTTTGCTGCTTGCCGGAGTAAGTTATATGGTAAGTGGCTCTGATCCAAAGAAGCGCGATAATGCTAAGAGTATGGCTATGTATGTAGTAATAGGCTTGGTAATAATCTGGGCGGCGCCATTAGTAGTGAACTTCATCGTAGGATAATGAAAAACACTTTGTTTTTTGTTTTTTTCGCACTGGTAGGCATCTTCGTAGTTTTGCAACACGCAACTATTGTTGATGCCTGTCCTACTCTTAAATGCTCGAACTTCACAAATAGCGAAAAAAAGGCCGACTGCCGTTATATAATGCGAAGCGACTTAAGTAAGAACGAAAAGCAAGACCTTTTATGTGAATTGTGGCACGGAACTTATGGCTTTCAGACCTATCAACCGCCACAATATAGTCTAAACGTAGATTTATCAAAGAGTTACGAAGAGATTGATAACTCGCGATTAATCTTAGCTGGGAAAATCCTAACGCTTGAAGTATTCAGCTATTTAATTTTCTCATTAACTAAACACTCTTTTTTTGCAAAATGGCTGAATGTGGTTTACTAAATTTAGGAACTTGCCTGCCTCAAAAGTTTTTTGAGTTCATTTCCAGTATTATCAATGCTCCAATCCGACCATTTCTCGACTTAGCTTTAAGGCTGTTATCAAATCCTATTGACATTTCGATATTTGTTAGTTTCTGGGCAATTATAGTCTATATGCTCTCGATGTTTTATGCTCTGCTTTTAGTTGGAACTGGATTTAATTTTATGATTTCAGGTTATGATTCGGCAAAAAGGGAAAACGCGAAAAATTGGTTAAGGAATATTGATATTATGATTATTCTTGTTCAAGCATCTTATTTTATGTATCAATTAGCAGTAGACTTATCCGCCGCGATGACATCAGCGACATTAACGCAAGTTAATAATAACTTTTTCTACCTGTCTGTTGATAACTTAAATGATTTGGCTTTAAAGATAGTCCTGGGTTTAGTTTATCTAGCTACTTTGATTCTAACAACAATTATTCTTGTTATAAGATACGTTTTTGTTGCAATTGGTGTTGTGTTATTTCCGATTGCGATTTTCTTCTATTTTCTTCAGCCTTTGAAGTCTTATGGAGTTTTAATATTAAACTTCTTAGGAATTGCTGTTTTCGTTACTTTTTTTGATGCAATTCTCCTTGCTGGCTTCTCTAGACTGAATGGGCTATCAATCTTTGCGAATATGCAAATTATCACTTTAATTTCTTCATTTCTCTTAATTGATGTTTTGATGTTACTTCTTATGACTTTTTCAGTTGTTAAAGCAGGATTTAGCGCATATTCTGATGTTAAAAAAATAGGAGGAGCATTTATATGAGTTACGAAATCCCTCAACAATTAGAATATAAGGAAAAAATTATTTTTGGATTGACTTTCAAGCAATTAGCATATCTTTTCCTGTTTGCTCCTCTAATTTTGATAATTTTTTTCAGAACAAACTTACATATAGTAATAAAGATTTTTCTTTCAATTAATCTCTTAGGACTTGCAGCCGGATTTATCTTTCTTAACTTGGATCAGCATCTAAAAGTTTGGTATGCTTGGTTCAAATTAAGAAATCTTGATACTCAAAAAAAGAAAGATAATTTCCTATTAGTTAAAGAAATCAAGAACGATTTGATTTATACTAAAGACAAAAAGTTAGCAATTCTTAAAATTGAGCCGATTAACTTTTCTATAAAACCAAATAACTCAAAAGAAGCGATTACGCTAATTTTTCAGAAATTTTTGAATTCTTTAGATTTTCCAATTCAGATATTAATGAACACCGAAACACTAAATCTAGAAGATTATTTCAAAGAAATGGATAAAAAAATAAGCCAAAATAAAGAATTCTCGACGCTCTTCAAGAAGTATAAAGAACACCTGCAATCAATATCTTCTCAAAATAATGTCCTAAATAGAAATTTCTATCTAATAATTCCAGAAAAGAATGATATCGGAATACAAACTAAAATTTGTCAGAACAAATTAGACGCATTAGGATTGAAAAGTTCGCAAGTAAAAACTCAAGAGCTAAAAAAATTAATTTCTCAATTTTTTGAGGGAAAGATAGAGAATTACAATAATAATTCTAAATTTCTGCAGATTAATAACACTCTGAATAGAATTATTTACGCTCATGGCTATCCAAGAAGCGTTGAATCTGGTTTTTTAGATAGAATTGTAAGCAGTTTAGGAGATTTTGACTTGTCTTTGCACATAGAGCCGTTCGATATCGAAACAATAATGCTAATCCTGAACAAAGAATTACAAAAACAGCGAGCTGACTTGTATTCTGCCAAAATTAAAGGAATTCTGAATCCTAGCTTAGAAATAAAATACGAAGATACTGAAAGCGTTCTTAAAAACTTGCAGAAAGGTAAGGAGAAATTGTTTAATGTCGGTCTTTACATTAATTGCAGAGCTAAAACAAAAGAAGAACTTGATTTATTGACAAAGAGAATTGAGGCAGAGCTTAACGCATTATTGATTATTCCTAGAGAGCCAAGTTTTAGGATGGCTCAAGGTTTCCAGTCTTGTGCCCCATTAGCTCATAATTCTTTGAAAATAAGCAGAAACATCACGACTGAGGCACTTTCTGCGTTCTTTCCGTTTACTTCTTAGTTCCTACAGGCAGATAAAACAGGAGTCTGGCTTGGATTGAACAAAAATAACATTCCATTAATTAAGGATATTTTTAAATTAAGCAATCCTAATGGTTTATGTCTTGCTAGTTCTGGCGCAGGCAAGAGTTATATGTCTAAACTTTTGATTTCTCGATATTTACTGAATGGCGTAAAAGTTATGGTTATTGATCCACAAGGAGAATACAAGAACCTAGTTGAGAGATTTAAAGGGCAGAGGGTTGACTTAAGCAGAACTTCAAAGACAATTATCAATCCTCTTGATTTAATGGGGCACGATTATCACGAAAAAAGGTTAGCTTTAATGGACTTAATGCCGATTATGTTAGGTGAGTTGACAGAACCACAAAAAGCATTTCTTGATAGAGCATTGACAAAATCGTATGAGATGAAAGGCATAACTGAAGAGCCTTCCTCCTGGAATAACGAACCACCAACCTTGGAAGATGTCGTGAAAATCCTTGAAAGCATGGAAAAAAGAGCAGTTACACTTGAAAGAACCACAATTAGAAGTTTAGTTAACAGGTTAAGAATGTATACTGATGGCGTTTTTTCTTTCTTGAATAAGCATACAAATATTAATTTTGACAATAAATTTGTTTGTTTTGATATTGGAAGTATGCCGAAACAAGTCAAACCAGTGATAATGTTTCTTGTTCTTGACTATGTTTATATGAAAATGAAGAAAGACTTGGAAAGGAAGTTACTTGTTGTAGATGAAGCGTGGTCTTTATTAGGAAGAACAGAAGATGCTTCTTATATTTTTGAAATTGTAAAAACTTGCAGAAAGTTCAATTTAGCCTTATTTTTGATTAATCAGGAAGTTGAAGGAATGTTAGAATCTGAGGCAGGTAAATCGGTTTTAGCAAACACTTCCTACACTTTGCTAATGAGGCAAAAGCCTGCGGTAATCAAGGATATTGAAGAAACATTTTTCTTGAGTAGTCCTGAAAGAGCTCATCTTTTAACTGCGAACGTTGGAGAAGGAATCTTGCTTATGGATGACGAGCATTCTGAAATTAAAATAGTTGCGTCAGAGGAAGAGCACAAACTGATAACTACAAATCCAGATGAAATCTTAGAACAAAAATCTAACAATAAGAAACAAATCGAATCGAAAAAGGTTTTGGAGCGACCTTCTTTAGAAGCGAAAAAACCTTCAGTTGAGATAAAAGTTGATGAAAATGTTAGATTGTATAAACACAAAGATTTGACGCTTGACGATGTAAAATACTTAATCAAAAAAGGATTTAATGAGACCGAACAGATAAGTATAACGGGCAAGATAAAAGAGCGATATTTAATCAAACCAAGGTATAATGAATCAGAAAGTCATTGTTTTATGTCTTACGATATTGCAAACTATTTGAAAAATTTTACAAGTAAAGTTACTTTATTTGAAACTGCCAAACCTGATATTGTTTTTGAGGTTAATGGAAAAAGATATGCGATTGAAGTAGAAACTGGAAAGGTTTTAGCTAACAACAAGAAACAATTCCTGGAAAAAGTGAATTTGTTGAATAAAACTTATGGTAAAAACTGGTTTTTTGTTGTTACGAACAGGAATTTTTTTAAGAAATACAAAAAATTTGGAGAAACTTATACTAAATTAAGTATAGCAAAGAAAATTTTGCAGGTGTGTAAAAATGAGTAGTGGTGTTAATAAACTAACACTTGAAATTTCGCTATTTTCAGGCTTTTTAACCATTTTTACCGACGATAAAGAAAATGAAGTGTTAGCGATGCAACACCACATGAGACGGCTTTCCGCAAGCGTCAAGCCTTTCGCAGAAACGATTAATCCCGCCCGCCCAACCCTGAACGACTATTATGAATCACATCTTTTTCTCAAAATTTTTAAAGAGGGTAAACAAAAAAAGCCAAAAAAAAAAAAAAAAAAAAAAGATAAAATTTCGGAAGTAAAAATCGCGCAACTTTCTAAACAACCAATAATTGAAAGTTTAGTTAGTAAGAGCGAAGACGGAAAATGGCTGATACACAAGACAACTATCACAGACATCAAACCAGTTTCTTACTTTGAGAAAGTTTTAGGGACGGGCTCGTAAGAGCCCTCTCTTTTTGTTTGGATATTCTAAAATGCTAAAAGAAAAGTTTAAATATACTATTAACCAAGAGTTAATAGTTATTAACATAATGGTAATAGACAATATAACAACTAGGAAAATAATAGTGAAAATACTGAAGGACTTTTCTCATAGTCAGACAATTACTTCATTGTCTAAAGAACTAAAATTAAGCAGAGTAGGTATATGGAAAATTCTAAGAAAGTTAGAATCTGAAAATCTGATTATTCTAAATAAAATCGGCAAAGGTAAGACGAGCACCTATACTTTATCTCTAAACTGGACAAACGCTTTAACTGAGAAAATTTTGGCTCTTTACCTATCTCAAGAAGCGCAAGAGCATCAGAGATGGGTGTTTAACTTCGTAGAATTAGAAAAAGAGGTTGAATTCTTAATCTTATTTGGAAGCATTCTCCATTCTCCAAAAGAAGCCAATGATATAGATATTATTGGAGTTGCTAGAGGAAAGAATTTTGGGAATATCAAAAACATAAGTCTGGAAATTCAAAAAACGCTGGCAAAAGATGTTCATTCTATTAATTTTACAAAGGAAGAGTTTGAAAGAGAATTAAAAAAACCAAATGAAGCTATATTAGACGCTGTAAAAAAAGGAGTTGTTTTGTTTGGGCAGGATAGTTTTATTAAGTTTATCAGAGATATATCAAAATGACAATTGAAAAAGAATTGAGGGAGTGTTTCAGGACTGCCGCAAAAGAAGAAAAGCAGGGAAAGAAGCATAAAGGTCTTCTCATAAAGAAACCTTCTGTCGAAATAGCAAAAGAATATATCCTTAAGGCAAAAGATAATTTGAGGTTTTGTGAAATATACAAAAGAGAAGGAGCAGACTATAAAATTCCGGAGGAATGGTATTATTCTCTTTATTATTGTGCATTAGCCATTCTTTCAAAGTTTGGAATTGAAACGAGAAGTCAAAAATACACAGCTCTCTTTCTTAGGTATGTGAAAGACAAGGCACTAATTGAATACGATGATGAATTCATTAAGAGAATAATGGTGCATAAAGAAAAAGAAAAGAAGTCTGATGTAGATGAAAGAGAAAATGCAAGGTATAGTTCACAAATAAAAATTAAAGAAGTTGAAAAAGACTATGATAATATGATGGCTCTTTGCAAAAATGCGATTTCTCAATGTGAGGAAATTATCTTTTCAAGCAAACCTTTGAATGTTCCAAAAGAATTACTCTGATTAAATAGTCTTCTCCGCTCCTGCACGCTGCTACGCTTCTATTTTAAGTTTTTTCTTTCAGACGTTTTGTGGTTTGCCTCAAAACTAAAAACATAAAAGAAGGTCGAGCGTAATGCAGCCCGCTCCGAAGGTGTTTTCTCTCATTAAAATTAGTCTCGAGCAACTAAATTTTAATGGAGGTTAAAATGGAAGTAACTTTTTTAGAAACCAAAAAAGGAAATGGTTTCAAGATTGTTGTTAACGGCCAATGGCTCTACACGAGCAAAAAAGAGCTGTTGAGAGCAGTCTTCAAACAAAAGGCTTGCAAATTCCGTGAATATGAAGAGTTTGCAAAAGCTGAAGAAGAAACGAACGCCAATTAAGGCGTTCCCTTTTTTTGCTTATCGTTAAAAAATTCTTCGAGCTCTAAATTTTTTTGCGAACGGCACGTACCCCGAGCGAGGGATCAGTGCCAGTCGGACTCCTGTCGCAATACAAGTCCGCCCAATCGGAATCCGCATCGAACCCCGCGACTCTTCCATCTCGCGGATACCAATAATATAATTCTCCATTGCCAATACTTGATTTCGGCAATCCTTGCTCGTTATCTGCAAGCCATGATTCCAAATTAATTCCGGGCTTTTTATCCTGCATTAAAACATTTTTTAATGTGTAAGCTTCCTCCTTAATTCCAGAATTATCGAAAATATAATACTTCATTACCAATCCGCTTCCACCCTGTTCAAACTTAGCTCCAAGCCACTCTGAACGCCAGTTTCCGCCAACTTTGTAAATCTCATCTAGAATTATCTTTGATTCACCGTCATCCTTTGTCCTCAAATGTTTGATAAATTCAACAAACTCAAACGGAGAAAGCATTTTATCTCCTCTTGAATGAAGCACTGATTGACAATCATTCCAGTCTTTTCCATGTAGCTCTCTTTGTTTAGCAACATAAAGTTTTATTGAAGGGACATAAACAAATCCGTCTAAGCTTGGCGCGGTAGTCACGACTGGTTTAGGCGGCTCAGGTTGAGCTAAAGCTCTTTCCATTGCGCCTTCAATTGGCTTTCCCATGAAATTATCCGGTATTTGAATTTTCATTTTATTGATGTGTAAACCTCCCATAAGTATTCCTCGTTATGTCTACTATTAATCTGGATAATTGCTCTCCTGAAGTTACTTGAAATACAGGAACTCCCCAGGACTTTAAGTCGCGGGTAAAATCAGTTTCGCCGCCAATTTGAATGTGCGCATAATAATTTCCTTTTGTGCTTTCCTGAAAATCTCCCTTTACGCTGTCCCAGTTTCCTATTTCTCCGTCTGAAATAGACAAAGCAAAACTCTCTCGGCCCCGCAAAGCGTCTTTAAGCACTTGCGCATCTAAATTAGTGCTTCCCCAATCAGGAGCCAAAGCGAGTTTGCGGACGTTATCTAGACCGCTAAATCCTGCTTCTCTATATCTCGTTTGCGATGAAAATAAAGACATTCCGTGGTTGATATACTGGGCAATTCCTTGCCTCTGCAAAAAGTTTTCAACCCCATACAAACCGAGAAGCGCGAAATGATACTTGCTTCTGTCTCCCCAAGGAATAAATGTGGTGTTTCCAACATTTCTAGAACCATCAATTGCAAACTTCATGCTTCCAGAATTGTCCAGCATAACGAACTTAAAATCTGGAAAACTTCTTTTCTGCACTTTAGAGCGAGCGCTAATCACTAATGGCTGATTTGGATAGCCAAAACGTATTCCTTGCTCATCAACAAAAATTTTCGATGCCTTTACTTTTGCAGGGTCGTCTTTCTCATGGTCGAAGGGTCTGTAATTTAATGGCGAAATTGCTAAGTTTTGTTCACGGGTTACCGCTTCAACTTTTACAGGAATAGAACGCGCTAATCTTTGATAAACCGAGTCTAACTGCCCATAGCTTGTAAAATGAGGCGAGTGTTTATCATTGCCCGCATATCTTCCAAAGGCAACTTCTTCCTTGCCTTCGCGAGTTCCCATTTTTTGTTCAATGCCATTGCCTGCTTTTGGTTTTTGTCCTTCGCTTCCTTCGCCGCCTGAAGAGTAAGCAGAGGTCCTTTCTGTTGGTTTAACATCCAACAAATCTGCTAAGTCTCTGGCGAAAGCTCCCGCCATTGTGGCCCATTGAGTTCTATCAAACAATCTCGAAGTGTCTTTTATGTTCTCGGGCAGGCTTAAATCTTCAATTACTTTTTTTACCGCTTCGTCTACTTTTTTATCTTTGGTATAATGCCTCTTTAGCAAAGCACGGTCAGCGCCATCGCCAAACAAGTGCATATTTAGCTTTACAAATGCCTCATAAATCGGAGTAAACGCTTTTTGGCCGCGTTCTTTTGCAGACAGCCCTTCGTTATCCCAGAATAAAACTTGTCCTCCAAAATCTCCCCTAAATTCGTGGCAGCGCGGATTAATTATAGTGTCTTCAAATGCATTTGCAACGTAGCCAGCCATTGCTTTTTTGTCCTGCGGGAGTGCGCTTTCTACAGCTTCAAGAATTTTGTCATGGTTGTAAACATCATAAGGACATCCTCGTTCAGAGCCGTGCGGCAATTCCCAGTGCGCAAATTCATGCAGTGCTACATCTCCGAGCAAAGTTTCTAAACCGTCTTGAATTTTCTTTTTTCTCGCATATGCTTTTTGTCTTTTATCACTAACAGGATTAAACCCTTTCCTGACTGAAATTTCAATATCCCATCCTTGCGGTGAAATGCCTGCGGAAACATTGTGTTCTGCATCATCAAATTCATTAATTTTGATTGTTCCACCCACTAAACCGATTTTATTTTTTTGTTCATACAATTTTTGTCTAATTGTGTCAAGATGCTTTCTGTCTTTTTCGTTGCCATCTTGAGCACCCAAAAGTCCCGAACTGGAACTCAAAGACTTTTTGGTTTGCAATGTCATGGTTTACCTCCTGAATTTTGCGCGGCGCTGCGCGCTCCTGCTGGAGCGCTTGCACGTACCCCGAGCGAGGGATAAGCGTAAGTCGGATCCCCGCCGCAACTCAAGTACGCCCCATCGGAATCCGCATAGAACCCCGCGACTCTTCCATCTCGCGGATACCAATAATATAATTCTCCATTGCCAATACTTGATTTCGGCAATCCTTGCTCGTTATCTGCAAGCCATGATTCCAAATTAATTCCGGGCTTTTTATCCTGCATTAAAACATTTTTTAATGTGTAAGCTTCCTCCTTAATTCCAGAATTATCGAAAATATAATACTTCATTACCAATCCGCTTCCACCCTGTTCAAACTTAGCTCCAAGCCACTCTGAACGCCAGTTTCCGCCAACTTTGTAAATCTCATCTAGAATTATCTTTGATTCACCGTCATCCTTTGTCCTCAAATGTTTGATAAATTCAACAAACTCAAACGGAGAAAGCATTTTATCTCCTCTTGAATGAAGCACTGATTGACAATCATTCCAGTCTTTTCCATGTAGCTCTCTTTGTTTAGCAACATAAAGTTTTATTGAAGGGACATAAACAAATCCGTCTAAGCTTGGCGCGGTAGTCACGACTGGTTTAGGCGGCTCAGGTTGAGCTAAAGCTCTTTCCATTGCGCCTTCAATTGGCTTTCCCATGAAATTATCTGGAATTCGTATTGCCTTTGCCATAGTTCCTCAAACCCTCTAATGTGCTTTTCATAAACTTCCATCGTCCATCGAAAAGATCAAGAATTTTACTGTCGCTCTTTCCAGAGCGAACCATTTCCAATCCTGCGCAAATAGCGCCCGCTTTTTGTTCAAATTGCGTTTGCGTAGCGAGGATAACTGCATCTAACGCGCCATATCTATCTCCGCTGTACTTTTGGTCAACATCAGATTCGTTTAAAACACCGGAGTAAGCTGATGCAAATTTATATGCTTTCATCATTGAATCAAACGCGTTAGCATCAATTGTTTCCTGTGAAGCTCCTTTACCTCTTGCAATTTCATCAAGCGCCTGTGAAAGTCTTATAATTGACTTAGCAGCACGGGTAGAAACAGGCAGGACTAAACCTACATCAGAACCTTGTTCGTGATTTTCTAATTGAGTCGGCCAAGCATCTTTCATTTTTCTTTTGCTTCCCTTACTGCAGTAATCCAAGCCATGCTTTAAATAACTAGCAATTATTAATTTTTCCAATGGAACGTCCTTAGCTGCAAGTTGTTTATGTCTGTCAACAATACCTGCAATTCCATCTGAAGAAGGTTCACCAAATTCAACTCTTGGGTTTGTGTTTCCAGCCAAAATTTCTAAAGTGTCGCATGGTTGTGTCTCAAAGTAGTCTGTGTCTATAATAACGTGCATTCTGTCTTTTAGTGCTCTTCCTAATTCATTGGCGGATTCTGTAAATTTTTGGCCAACATTTCCCGTAGCAATTCCGACTGAATAACCTTTTCCAATAGAATAATTTTGTCCATTGATTTCAATATAACCATCAAATAAGTTGAACAACTGCGCTCTTACTGCAGGAAAACAATTCGGCATTTCATCAACAACAATTAAATGAGTATCAACCTTGTCTGTAACTTCTTTAATCTCAGCACTTGATTTTGCTGTTCGCAATTTTTCTAAATTAATCCGCTGGAAAAGTTCTCGTGTGTCCATGTCGTTTCTGCCAAGAATAAACAAACTCTTATCTCCAAAATGCTGCATAGCGTCAGCAGCCAATTGCGTTTTTCCGCTTCCCGTATCTCCTTGCAAAAACAAATTTAAACGCCCGACTAAACAAGCGTCTAACATATCTTCCATGTATAACGGAAAGCCGTGCAATTGCGCTAGTTCTGTCGAATTTTTATAAACTCTATTAGTCATTTTCTGCCTCCTTCACAATATTAATTCTTACTTCTACAATCGTTTTAGGCGGAAGTTCATCCTGAAGAAATTTAGGTATAACTATTACTGCCTGTGCGCCATGTTTGGCTATTCTCTTTGTTATTGTATATGTTTTCATTGTTTCATTTGCCATTTTTACATACCTTTTATGTATAAATCTAGAAAACACATACTATTTAAATCTTTCTATTAGTGTAACTTTATAGTAACAGCATAATGTAATTTTGCACCATAATAATCTATTAAACTGCAAATTTTTATTTCGACCTGCCCTAGAGGGTTATCGAGTTCGTTCCAATAACCTTTGGAAATTAAAAGGTAAGACTCAAAGGCTACACGCACATTCATAGTGCTTTAGAGCCATAAAATACAGCAATAATAGCTAGTAATAATGAAAAGCCTTGGGTAAGCTTAGAGTGAAACCTAAAACTGCAGTGAGACTTAATGAATGTGCTAACACTGTCGCGAGGTTCAATGCGGATTCCGATAGAGCGAACTTGAATTGCAACAGGAATCCGACTAACACTAATCCCTCGCTCGGAATAACCTTCCTCTAGGGCACATCCATTAAAATGAAAACATACAAAAATCTTTACGAAAGATTATGTTCGATTGAAAATCTCAATTTAGCATACCAGAAAGCAAGAAAAGAAAAATCAAAGAGCTTTTCTGTAATTGAGTTCGAGAAAAATTTAAATGTAGAAATAAGAAAATTGTACAACGAACTAATTACTTACACGTACAGGCCAATTCCATTGAGAAGATTTGTTATTAGAGATCCGAAAACGAGAGTGATTCATGCTTCTGCTTTTCGTGACAGAATAGTTCATCATGCTTTAATTAATATTATCGGACCTATTTTTGAGAAAATTTTTATTTATGATAGTTATGCAAGCAGAATTGATAAGGGAACGCACAATGCGGTAACTAGATTTGACTATTTCAAGAGGAGGGTTTCTAAAAATGGGAAAATTGTGCGTTCGGGGGGGGGGGCGAACGGGAATTCAGTTGAAGGTTATGTTTTGAAATGCGACATAAAGCATTATTTTGAAACAGTAGACCATGAAATTTTAGTCAATCTAATAAGAAAAAAGATAAAAGATGAGAAAGTAATCTGGCTTATTCGACAAATCCTGAATAATTTTGACGATTCAACTGAAGGCAAAGGGATGCCTTTAGGAAATTATACTTCTCAATTTTTCGCAAATGTTTATCTAAATGAATTAGACTATTTCGTTAAGCATATTTTAAAGGCAAAATATTATATAAGATACGTTGATGATTTTGTTATTCTGCACAAAAGAAAAAAAATTTTAGAAATTTACAAAGACAGAGTAAACAGATACCTAAAATGTTTAGAATTAGAGTTACACCCAGAAAAATCAAAAACTATTCCATTGAGAAATGGAGTTTCTTTCTTAGGGTATAGAATATTTTATCATCATAAAATGCTAAGAAAAAGAAACATGAGTTCATTTCAAAAAAAATTTGATAAGAAAATTAAAATGTGTAAGGAAGGAATAATCACAAAAGAAATGCTAATTGAAAGTTTACAGGGCTGGATTGGATATGCTAAATGGGCTAGTACTTATAACTTCAGACGGAAAATATTGAAGAAAGTTGAAGAACTTTCTAAATTTTAAGTTCCAAATTAACCTTAATGACTTTAATGTTTATCTTTACTTTCTTTCTTATTATCCGAAGAAATGCCAAGATAGACAATGGCGCAGTCCTGGATGTAAGTTACGATGTCCATGAAATAATGACCAAGGATGATATCCTCATATCTGCCATTTTGGAAAATTTCCTCTGATTCAAAACCAATTTTTTCTTTTTTATCAAATATTTCAATGAATTTGTCTACAGTAGTTTCTTCAGATAGTTCAAATAATTTTTTTAGAAGAACATTTGCCATACCAACAATTTCGATAGTTTTTGGCGAGAGCTTGATTTTCTTCTTGGTTGATTCGTTAGCGATAAAATCACACGCTCTCCTGTAAAAGTCCGCGATTATCTCGAGATTCCAGACTAAAATATAAACAAAACAGGTTTTTTCCTGTTCTTTATAACCGCTTTTTATCAGAATTCTCTGGCAAAGAGTTGTAAGCTGGTTGTTAGTCTTTTCAAGCTGAACTAAAGTTTTTAAAGTGTCATATTTTTCAGACTTAAGATTTTCTGTAAAGTTATTTGCCAAAGAAAGCGTAACCTTGAAAGTTTTATTTAGGTAATAATCAAATTCTTCTTTAATTTCTTTTGAAACAATTTTAAAAAAACATTTGTCATCGGTTTGTTCAATTAATGTAAATCCAGAATACTCGTGTGCGATTTCGTGAATATAAGGAAGTATGTTTGGGTTGTCAAATTTAACAACAACTTCATCATATCTAAGAGAGCCAAGAATCAGAAACAAATTCCTAACAAGTTTTTTGTTCTTGTTGTCTATCATAACTTCTATTCTCTCGTTTCCAGGAGATTTCTTCGGAGAGATTACAAGTTCATCGCCGCGCTCAATTACTTCAATTTCATCCTTTTTCTTTAGATTAAGCTTCTCAATCCACTTTATTGGCAGAGAAACCACATAGGTTTTGCCGCCAAGCTGTATAATGCTTCTTTTCATTGCAGCTTATTGAAATCACTATATAAATATGTTTCTATTAATACTTTATATATTTTTTATACTTATTATATATTATAATGAAAAAGTATATAAACGAATAAACGCCTCTTCACTCTCAAGGCAAGTAGCTCAGTTGAGAGCGCTGGCGTTTACTTCGCGAGAGGTCGGAGGTGCAAGACCTCCCTTGCCTACCATGAGAAAATGCAAGACTTGCTTTCACAAACTTCAGAAATAGAAATGCCAATTGACAGAGTAGGTGTTACTGACTTAATTCTTCCAATTCAAATAAAGTTCAATTCAGAAAATGTAAAAAGCACTTCAGCGAACATTTCAGCATACGTTTCATTAACAGCTAAAGAACGCGGAACTCACATGAGCCGTATGGCCAGAATAATAAACGATTTTGTTGAAGAAGTTGTAACTTATGAGAGCCTCTGTGATTTATTTGGCAATTTACAGAAAAAACTCTCATCAAAAAAAATCTTTATTGAGATAAAATTCCTTCTTTTCAAAAGAAAGGAAGCGCCGATTACAAAAAATCAGAGTTATGTGAACTACAATTGCAGAATACTTGCCGAAAAATCTGGAGAAAAACTCCCAAATATAACTTTGGAGGCCTCTGTTCCGATAACTTCTCTTTGTCCTGTCTCAAAATCAATAAGTGACTACGGAGCTCACAATCAAAGAGGAGAGGTCACAATTAGCGTTGAACTGAAAAAAGAAGGAATCTGGTTTGAAGACTTAATTCACATCGCAGAAAAAAATGGCTCAAGTGAAATATTTGGCGTTTTAAAAAGGGAAGATGAAAAATATGTAACTGAAAAAGCGTATGATAACGCAAGAATCGTTGAAGACATTGTGCGCGCTGTTGCGGCACATTTGAGAAATAATGGCTCTCTTTCAAAATGGAGAGTTTCATGCAAAAATTTTGAATCAATTCACACTCACAACGCTTTTGCAGAAATCAAGGGAGAGAACAAAAATGGCTGACGAGATAGAACTAAAATTTGAGATTAAAGATTACAATAAAATCGCAAAGCAAATTCTTGAGTTTGCCAAATTTAAAAAATCAGCTTATGAAAAAACAATAATGTATGACAACAAAGAGAAATCTTTGTTCAAAGAAGATGCCAGGTTGCGCTTAAGAATAATTAAAGATTTGAAATCCGAAGATGAAATTTGCGAAATAAGTCATAAAAAACCAAAAACAAGAGAAGGAATTAAAATTGAAGATGAGTCTGAAACGAAAGTTTCCTCTTATCAGCAAATGGAAGAAATTCTAGAAAAACTTGGATTTAATCGCGTAAGCAGTTATGAAAGAATCAGAGATACATTTGAAGCTAACAGCTGTAAAATCACAATAGATAGCTTTCCATTTGGAGATTACATTGAAGTTGAAGGCGATCTTGCGGAAATAAAAAAGATTGCAGGCAAATTAGGTCTAAAGATGGAGAACAACATAACAAAATCGTGTGACGATATTTACGCAGAACTTTGTATTATCGAAAGAAAAGAAGTTGATGACCATATAAAATTCCAAGACAAAGAAGAATTAAAGAAAAAGGAGGAGGAGCGCGCTTTTCTGCTAAAATGATAGTCGCAAGACAGGCTATTCCGGTTTTGGTTAACCGCGAAGCTCAATATTTTAAATCTACTAATATGGTCGTAGAAGTCTGTAAAAGAAACGGAATTGGAGAGTTAATAGAAAAGCAAAGGATGGATTACACTCCAGAGCAATTCCAAGTATTAAGAAAAATTAACGATTTTGTATTATGGTTTGAAAAGAATGAATGTGGAAATTTCAGAACAAGAGAAGAAACTGTTGCACTACTAGAAACTCTAACCGAAGCAATTCAAAATGGTGAAAAACTTCAGTTTATCGCACTTTTCTGTCCAAGTTATAAAAAAGAAAAAGGTGCAGTAGGATTTAATACAGAAATCGGAAATACAACCAAAAGAGGCATAGCAAACCTTTCCAGAATAAAAAATAAAGCAAATGAATTTGGATTTGAATGCGAAGCTTTCGCTATATTTTCAGATTTGGCTCTTGAGAACAGCCACAAACTTACAAAAACAGATTACAATGACTTAGAATTGAATTTCAAGGACTTCTGCAGAATTGGAGAAAACATAGATTCCTCAATTTCATTTGTTAAACTTTCAGAAATTGGAGAAAGTATGGAAAAAATAGGATATAATGGATTTAAAAATGCAAAATCTCCTCTTTCAGAAAAAGAAATCCTGCACATAAATAAAAGAAGCGAGCAATTTTACAAAGAAAAACTCGGCTGGAAGAAATCAGACATACTAAAAAGAACAAAAGAATTGTCGTGCAGTTGTTCAGCAATGGGCAGAATATTCTCAATGGAATTTGAAAATCCTATTATGGTGATGACTGAAAACATTTATGAACGCGGAATTTTTTACTCGGCTGAATTAAACAGAAAAATGCCTACATTTTATCCGAAAAAATATACAAATGCAAAAATTGCAATCATAGGTGGGCCTTTGTCTGGCAAATCAACTCTTGCAAGAAAGCTGGCTGAAAGTCTTGGAATTAGTTATATCTCTACAGGAGAACTGATAAGAGAGCATACGGAGAAAAATGATATTCATATAGACCATTTTGACGGCAAACCCACATTTAACGATGACACTTTAATAAAACTAATAACAAAAGCCATAAAAGAAAGTGGCTCTAAAGGATTTGTTCTTGAAGGTTTCCCAAAGTATGAAAATGAATTTGAATTGTTCAAAAAAGAATGGGCTGAAATTGATTATCTTATAGTCTTAGGAGATAACCATGAATTAAGTTTGGAGCGTTCACAATATAGAAAAAGAAGCGATGATGAAAAAGAGATTGTAAGGCACAGACTTGAAGAATATGCTAAATTGAAACCTCGAATTGTGGAATTTATGAAACCTATTGCTAAGAAAACTATTTACGTAAACCCAGATTATGATATTGAAAAGATAAATTCGGAGATTCTTGAAGATGCCTGAAGAAACACTTATATTGATTAAACCTGATGGTTTTGCATTAAGGGAACAAATCCTCAATATGATGGATGATTTAGGAATTGTTACTTATAATCAACGTTATCAAACAACCCCTATGCAACTCTTGGAAAAACATTATGAAGAACATAGAGCGAAACCTATTTTTCCCTGGCTGATGAATTATTTCATAGGAAAGCCTTTGGAAGTTTTTGTATATTCTGGAAAACATATTGTAAGAAGTATGAGAGAACTTGTAGGTCACTCAAACCCCCAGGAAGCCACTCTGGGAACTATTAGAGCATTAAGCAGTGACTCAATCCAGGATGCAGACCGCGAGCAAAGACCGATTAAAAATTTAGTTCATTGCTCGGAAGATTTGGATTCTGCAATACGTGAAGTAGGGATCTGGAAACCTGTACCAGTCAGATTAAGGTTAGTAAGAGGTGATTCGCGAGGATCACTTTATGGATAATAAGAAAGTAAGAAAAATGAGCAGTAGAAAAAGTAATCTCCCATTTAGAATAAATTGTGAGGGATACTTCTTAAATGCCGAAGGAAAAATTTTGGCAAAAGACAGCGGTAAAGGATTTGTTATGTTTCCTGGTGGTGGAATGGATAAAGCTGAAAATATAGAAGCAGCAATGATTCGCGAGACGAAAGAAGAAACAGGTGTAATTCCTGCTAAATTGAAAAAACTTGGAGTTCTGAAGATTTTATGGGGGCCTGACTGGGCAAAGACAGAAAAACAAAAAGCAAGATATCAAATATTTCAAGGAGACGAAATGCACTTTTTTTCAGGATTAGCAAACGAAGAAACAGAAAAATCAGAGGAAGAAGATGTTTGGACTGGTGAAAAGTTTATGGAGATAAAAGAGGTTATTACCTTAATAGAAAAATCAAGACCATTTGATGAAAGCGTTAGCGAATATAGAGAAACACAACTTAGATTTTTAAGAAATTTACTTAATGAAACCGCTAAGAAGAGGTGATTCAAATGAATCACAATGACTTCGAAAAACACAAAAAATGAAAGCTATCTCACGCCAAGAAAAGAAGCATTAAAAATAAACGGAAAAATTCATTACAGCGAAGGCGATCAATCTTGGAATATCATCAGACTGAAAAAAAAGTCCTATACGAATTTCCACAATTGAAAGAAAAAAGAAATAGCATGGGGTATGTTATGGTAATAGGGAAAACACAAGAGGAAATTAAGCAGGCTTTGTCTGAAGTTAACAAAGAGGCTGTTCCGTTGTTGTTATTTTTTAACAAAGAGGATAAAAAGGAATAATCATCTTCTTAGTAATGAGAACAATTCTGGGGCAGGTCTCTTCCCCTTTGGAACTTTAGTCATTGCTTCCCTCAATTGTCTGAGTTCTTTTTCAAGAGTTTTTTTCATTAACTCTATTTCCTTCCTATTCTCTGATTGGAGTTTTTTTAAGTTTTCCTCTAATAATTTATTTCTTTCCTTCATTTTCTTTTATTTTTCTGATTTGAACTTTTCTACTACTTCCTTTCTATTT